>JAEPMY010000058.1 GCA_017643685.1 Sneathiella sp. | reverse complement strand
TCCTCCCAACTTGTCTGCCGCGCCGGGCTTACATCAAACTGATATTCCCGCCGGGCATCAGCCCAGTTGATATTGCGCTGCTCATACCCGGAATTCAGTGTTTGCACCGTTGTTGAAAACCGGGGTCCCCCGATCGCCCCATATGAAATGCGGGTTGGAAATCGCACATTGTGAAAGCTCATGGATCACCCGTTTCGTTTGAGAAGACGCTGCGCATGACGAAGGGCCTCCGCCTGCAATTGGCTTTGCGACCGCCGGAAACTTTCCGCATCCGCCGCCTGAATGTTATAGTTGAACGAGATATTCATCGGTGAAGCCTCTGAATTATTTGCGATTTTCTGTTGGGCGGCGGTTCGAACGGTGACCTCCTCCCCTCGGCTAAGACGCAGTCCAACCAGGTTCTTATCCCGCCCGGCGGCCCCGCCGACGGTAAAGCTGCCGCCGCTAGCAAAACCTGGAAAAAGACCTGTCAACGCGGCACTTCCAAGCCCTGCAAAATCACCGCCGCCTGCAAAATGGTGACTGCCAAGACGCAGCAGGTCCTGCTCTAACCCTTTGACCACATCGCTGGCTTTTTTGCCCTTCACCAGAAAGTCATCCAACGCGCCGCTGATGTTTTTGCTAACCCCGGCGCCGCCCAGCAGAGACTGGAAAAGACCGCCCCGCGAAGGACGACCGCTGCCCGTCACTTTTGAATATTCACGGGCGAGCCGGCCCAACGCCTCCGTCACCCGGTCGATATTCTGGGCCGCGGCGCCGCTTTCGGACGCGGCGAACTCTAGCCCGATATCTGCCAAATCTGTTTCCATGATTTCCCCATTAAAAAAGCGGCCGGGGCCGCTTCGGATCGTCTAATCTCTGGGCAAGCGCTGCGCGAAGGCATTTCACCAGCCGAGAGAGCAGCCTGATCTCAGGTGGCCTGAACGCCACACCGGCGAGCATCTGCATATCCGTGATAATCTCGGCCATCGGCTGATCTGCGCTCACACTTATCTGCAGCGATGCCCAGTTCAGAAACCAATCCCACAGATGCCCAAGCGATGCAGGGATCTCCCTCTCCGAACGCATCTCCAGCGCCCCGACCTTCATCAGTTGCCGGCGCGCCGCCCCCGCCCCATCACCATCCACCAGCGCCCTAATATTCTCAGCCGCTGCCGCCATGAACGCCTCGCTTTGCTCAAAAAAAAAATTGTCGCGTTGCTCTGTAAAGGCTTGCACCTGATCGCGGAGCCAGACCTGCTCCGTGTAAAGTCTGCGGGCATTCTCAGCGCTATGGGGGAAGTCCCGCCCCTCATACCGCATCCCGTGCCAATTCTGGGTTAGCTGGACCAATCGGTCGATGTGATCTCTCTCCAACGTTTCTGCGGTGGGCATCTCTCCGCCAAGTCGCCGGTCCAGCTGCTGCCGGATGGCGGCGGCATATTCCGGCGCGTCCGTGCCTTTTAAGCAAATCGTCATCGGTAGCGACTCATTAGTAACCGGATGACGCGGGATCATTTCCGCCCCCACCGCCGCAAAAAGGGCTGGATTTAATGTCGAAATATCCATCAGGCATCCCCTTACTCTGGTATGCGGGTGATTTTGATATTGCTACCAACAGCGGGATCATAAACCCCGGTAAAGGGCAGCGTCATTATCACCGCCCGCTCCCCCTTCACCGGGATATCAAGCCCGGAAAACTGTACCTTCGGCAGTAAAATCTGATAGTCACCGTCGCCCCCTGACAGCCGAATTTCAAGACTGCTTGCCGTTGCCGTAATGGCTTTCTGGATCAGGCTATCCACCTCAAAAAAGGCAGACAAGCTTCCCGTTACGCGGCTGATCCCGGGGATCAAACCCACCGCATTCTGATCCCCGAGGGCGAAGGCCCGCGCCGTCCCGTTTTCGATCTTCAGATCAATTCCTGTCACATGGGCAAGACGGCTGCCGCCCTCCCAAATCTCCGCCCTGAAACTATCGAGGGGGGCGTATGCGGCGGGCGCCTCTGGATCGGGATCAAGGGGCGTTCCCTGATGGGTCATCCGCTGTCCCATGATCCCAAACCGTCCGGTGATCAGGCTTTCTGGCTGCACCGTCAGGCTCACCTCATCAATGACGCAGCCGTAATAAATCTGATATTCATCGATATCGGTAAAGCCGCGCTCAATAGTAAAGCTGCGCGTTTGATGCCCGGTTGTCAGCTCATTGCCGGACCAGCTGCTGCAAAAGGCGGCGGCCATCAGATCATCAAACGCCCCAAAGGACAGTTCGAAATCGATATCCCCCTCAATCTGGGAAATCCCCGGAATGACATCACCGATCTGCCGATCATGCCGGATTTCATCGCTCTCCACCATTTTCCGGCGAAGGCCCAACTCCGTCCCTGTGAACCGGATCTGTTTCAGATTTGCAGGCACGGGAACGTCGCCCAATGCCGTCTCTTCTGCGATGCAAATCCGATGCTGTGACTGCATGGAAAAACTCATATCCCCTCCTTAAAAATAACTGCGCCAGCGAATGCGAAGGCGATAAACGTTATGGTTCAGGCTCTGTTGATCTCGCACCAGATCGGCTCCGGTGATGCTCACCCGCACCCCGCCTTGCTCCAGCAATAATCCCTTTGGAAAAGCCCCCCTCAGATCATCAGCGCGGACCACTGCCGCCATATGACTCGCCTCAAAAATCAGGACCTCCAACGCCCCCTGATATTCCGCTGGCGCCGCTGCACCGATCAGGCGGCTCTGCACTTTCTCCGGCTTGAAAATGGCCCGAAGGAACGCGGTTTTCGGCTTCTTTCGGTATCGGCTGTCATCAAAGACAACAGGGATATCCGCCGCGCTTTGCAATTGCTGCTCCAGCGCGGTTTTAATGGCGGCGTAGCTCATTGGAAATAAACCTCGAAAAGGACGCCGCCCCCATGATCCAGAGGGCCAAGTTTCGTGATGGTCCGCGTCTCGCCATCCTGATGGATTTCATCCCCAACCGCCGGAGTCACATCCGGTGAATACAGCCACCCCAGATGTGCCGCCTGATCGTTGAGCACCGGCCCCTCTTCCATGCGGCCGATACCGCCCAGCGCCTTGCCTGTAATCATCCGAACCGGCCAGTTGGTTGCGCTTCGGTTGGGGGAAAATCCCGGCACATAAGTTGTGTCCCCAACCTCCACCAGTGTGGCGGGGGCCGCCAGATCAGAGGCGGCCGAAAAGCATCTTCGGACTACGCCGCGAATTTTGGATTTATTCATTCTTACCCCCGCGATAATTCTGTGGATTTGGCCGTTGCCCCGATCAGAGATAACAGGCGAAAGGCAAAGCTTGGCCCCGCTTTTCGCCGCTCATAACAAATCTCTATCTGACCGATTTTCTCCCGCGAGATCTGCCGCTCATCGGTGCCGGTGCTGACATATTGACCGGCTATTTCAAACACCGCCGATTGAAGGGCGGACGGCAGCCCAGACAGGCTTCGCCCCTCCTCATCAATCGCACCTGTCCTTGGCCATTTCAGGCCCTGCGCCGCTTTCTTGCGTGCCCCCGGATAGGTGAACATATCCGCATAAACGGCCGCCCGTTTCAACGCGCCTTCTTTTGTCTTCACATCAGCCTGCCCCCATGGGTGATCGGGGATGGCGCTAAAATGCTGATCCGCCGCCGCGACGGAGACATAACTCTCGGCCTCGGGAACACCGCTGCCATCTTCAACCGTTAAACTCATCTGGATCCCCCATAACTGGATGGGAGAGGGTCAAATCCTCTCCCGGCTTTTGATGGTCAGCCCTTATCCGGCAAGGCGCACCGCCAATTCTGGTCGGATCAGTTTTACGCCCCACAGGATGTCAAATTCCCAGACCACCTGCTTATATTGACGGCTCACCTCAAGGCGTAGTGAAAGCCCCGTTTGCGGGTCGGTCATGGACATAATCTGATTGCCGAGCCCCGCCCCAATGCCGCTTTGGGCAAGCGGACGATTGGCAAAGGCGAAGGCGTCGCGATTGAAAACCAGATTGACCACATGATTGCCGACGAAATGCAGGTCATCCCCCATCATCACGGCGGGCAGCTCCGGGGCGACGGTCAATTTGCGATTACTGCCATCCGCCTCAACGGCAAGGACGGTATATTGCTGGTCATCATCTGAAATGGTGAAGACATCGCCGATATTCGGATCACTGCCAAAGCCGGAAACCACCAGCACATTTCCGGTGGTATCCGTTGCGGCCACCTCCGGCGTGCCGCTGGCGCCGGTCACGTGGTTCATCACATGATCATCGCTGTACCAGTTGATGCCAAATTTCCGGCCGATCTCCCCTTCGATTTTAACGCCTGTATCCCCGGATCGGTCCGCATCGGCAAAGGCCGCCAGATCCAACGCATTGGATTCAGCATCGAAATTCAGCACGCCAAAGCGGTTCTCCCGCGGGGCGAGCTGTTTATGCAGCAATTTGCGCGCCTGTGTCGCGTCCTTGCTATCGCTTGCAAATGGGGTGGTGCCTGCGGCCCCGACCAGCCCATAAATTCCTTTATATTGGCCATGAATGCTCTGGTTCACGGCATTGGCAAGGGCGCGAATGGCACTGCCGACCTGCAGGGGCAAGAAACTGTCTTTGGCAGAAATTTCCATCATCTCCTTATCGGTCAGATGAAAACTCGCCTTCTTCCAGTTATCCAGACTGATCTGAACTTTGCCTGCTGTCACGTCTTCGGCGGTGGGCGCCGACGCGCCCGGCGTCACATCTTCGGCGGTCAAATCGGCGGGCAATGGCACATCAACGGTGTCCCCTTTTTCTGCGGCATCGGCGCTGTAACTGCCATTGACAAGGCGCGGCATAATCGCCTGCTCGCGCAATGTCATCAGGCCACGGGCGAGGATTTTCGGCATAATGGCCGAGATATCATTTGTCATGAATGTCTCCGGTTTTGGGTTAAGAAAAATTTGGAAAATATGAATTTGGGCTAGATCAGCACCCGCATGCGGCCCGAGGCTATTTCCGCGATATGGGCGTTGATACCCGCCTGATCTGCGGCGCGGATGGGGGCAAAATGGCTGACATAACCGCTGCGCTGAATACCGCTTCCTTTCGCCGGATTTTCTGTGACTTCCGGCTCGCTCTCTACCGCCTCTGACCCCTCCGGCTGCACCGAAGCCTCTGCGGTAAATTCTGCGGACATATGAGATAAGAACTCTTCAATCTCGGTTTTGGTCTCTTCGGACATCTGTCTCTCCCATAAAAAAAGCCCCGGATCGGGGCTAAGTCATCACATCATCTGAACATCAGGAGGGGAGCAGCCCCCCGTGCAATCGAACCTCTTGTCTGGCGGCGGCCGCATCAATCAGCCCCGCCTCGTAAAGCGACAGAATATCGTTGATACTGCGCCCCTCCCGGCCGGTCATTCGAAAGGGCAGGGTAACGGCGCCGCGCGTCTTAATCCCTTGCCAACGGGCCATCCAGCCAATCATCAAATTCACCGCCTCCTCCACATTTTTGGCGAATTGCCCGATGGGGGATGCGGCCTCTCCCGCTTCCAGAATTTGACCGGTGGCGGTTTCAACTCGCCCGCCAAACTCAAGCTGCATGCCGAACTGATGAATGGCTTTTTCAAGCTCCTGCAACTCCCGCGCGCCGGCTTCCAACGCGGCGCCGGTGCTTTCCACATAATAATATCGGCCATCCGTATCCGACGTGGTCAGCACCTTATTGGGCCCCACCTCAATGGGACCGTCGATTTCAGGGTCATAACCGGACGCCGCCAGAATGGGAAAAGACGCCACATTCAGCGCGTTTCGCTGATCTGATCGAATTTGAAAATGCTCCAAATTCAGATAAGCCAAATCCTCAAGCGGTGGATTGGCCGTCATAAATCCGGTCCGGTTCGTATAAAGCGCCACCAATGGGATCGCCTTCAGGCTATGCTCCCCCTCCTGGATAAGCTGCCAATGCCCCCGTTCACCCCGCCGATAAAGGGACCATCCCTCCCGTGTGATATGGCGGATATGGGGAACCTGTTTTTCGGTAAAGCCTGCCTTTTCGGTGATCATTTCCTGAACCCGAATAGCGTCAAGCTCGGGCTTGCCGCCCTTCTCGTCATAATCTGCGGCGATAATCTGCTCCGCCTTCAGATGCACCGCATAGGGCCTGCCGCCCGTATCCTTCGCCGGGTAATCCACATAGGCATAGGAAATCCCGCAGGTTAGCGCATCCACAAACCAATCCCGCGCAAAACTGCCAAGGCTGCGCCCCATTAGATCCACATCGGTCAGATATTCTTTCAAAATCTCCGGCATGTCATCGCTGATGGCAAAATCCTCGGCGAACACGCGCCCGGTGATCCGCTGCACGCATTTTCGGAAATAATTCCGAAGCACGGATCGCTTCACCCGCTCCCGATAGACCCGTTCATTCTCTGCCGGATGGCGGGGCAGAAACCGCGCCTCGTGGGACAGCATGGCGGGCGTCCCCCCCATCAGGGCGAGCGGCAACTCCCATTTTTCTGCCATCTGCTGATAACTGACCGAAGCCGTTGATGGATCCATCATCCGAACATCTCCCCTCTGGTTTTTGCCCCGCGCGTGGTGAGCGCGTTAAACGCCTCCACCACCGCATCCAATTGATCGTCATGCCGTCCGGCTGGAAAGGCCTCCAACTCGCTCAGAAACGCCTCATTCCATACCCCGCGCGCCAATCTCACATTCCCCGCTTCCACTTGCGCCGAAAAAGCCGCCGCCCGGGTTACTTTGCTGCCACTCACCGGGCGGGCTTTCACCCGATATCCGGCCAGCAATCGACAAAGGTGCCGTGCCTGCGCCTTACCCGCTTGTCCAGGGTCCTGCGGCAGGGCAATTTCCACGGCGGGGCCATCGTGGCGGGCGACCTGCGCCAATTCTTGTTCCACCTGACCGGGGCTGCCGCGAAATCGGGTCACGTTCAGCACGGTAAAGCCACCACCCTCATCCCGCGCGACAAGCGCCGATGCGGTCCAGTCGGGATTGCTGCTTTTGCCTTCCCCCTCTGCGGTGGCGGCCAGATCCCATCCCCGAACGGCCGTTTTGATCTCTGACGGGTCCCGCTCACACCAGTTAAACCAGTGGCGCTTGAAATAGGCGCCCGCCTCTGGCCGAATTTTCCAGTTTCCGTTCAGCAACCTCTCCCGCTCCACCGCGTCCAGTGCCGCCAGATTTGCCCGGTAGGTTGGATCCTTCGCCAGCAACTGCTTGTTATCGGCGATATTCGCCGCAACAAATGTCAGCGATTTCGGGATTTGATCGGGATAGCCTCTTACCAACTCCTCTGTGCTATCGGACCAGACAAGCTGGTTATCATCCCGCACGAAATAACGGCAGCGGCCTGATTTTTTCGGATCGGCATAGCCCGCTTCCTCATCAATCCACCAATTGATCAACGGCTTGACCCAGCTATCCGCATCCGGGTTACAGGTTGCCCGCACATAGGGCCTGATCCCTGATGTGGATCGGTTCCGGCTCAGCAGGTAAAAGAACTGCTTTTCGGTAAAATGGGTCAGCTCATCAAATCCTAGATAGGTGATTTCCGTCCCCTGCCAGTCATAACAATTCTTCTCATGCTCCATCGCGCCAAAGCTGATGGTCGCCTCGGAGGGAAAACGCCACAGCAGGTCTGTCTCCTTTGCCGTCGCCCCAAGCGGGCCGTATATCTGCCGCGCAGCATCCCAGAGGCCGCCCTCATTCCGGATTTGTTTGGCGGTTCGGCGAAAAATCACGGCGCGAAAATCCGAGCTTCCCACATGGCGCAGTGGCTCCAGTAGCAGCGCAAAGCTTTTACCCCCACCCGCAGCCCCGCCATAGATGCCGATATCCGCAGGGCTTGACAGAAACGCTTCCTGCGGCCCCGGCTGCGGTTTAAGGGCGACCATTTTCAGGCAGATAAATTTTGGGTGACGGACCGCGGATCGCTTCCGCTTTTTTGACGCCATGTTTTGTGGCGTATAGATCGGGGGCATATTGCTCCATCAACCATTTGCGCACCTCAATCCTCAGCTTGGATCTGGCGGATGCTTCACGCCCAGCTCCGGCCCCGTCCTTGTCCATATCCCCATCCGCGATGGAGATGATTTCGCTCGCAAAAAAATCCGCCAGAATCTGACGGATTTTGCTGTCTTCCCGTTTGGAAAATATGGTGCCCCGCAAGGCAATTAATCGGTTGATCAATTCCGAATTTTTTAAATCATCCAGAAGCTTTGCGGCGCTGTTACTTGCCCTGACTTTCGCGGCAATCAGCTCCTGCAAGGCAAGCGCCCCCTTCTTTCGGCGGATCATATATCAGCCTCCAATTTCTCGCATATAGTGTGGTTGGATTTTGAAATTTCAAAGATTGAGCATTTTCAAACCGGCGACAGCCCCCCAAATCAGCTCAATAATTGACAGGTCGCACCTTCAAAAATTTACCATAACCTACTGTTATTTAATGAATTTTATAAAAGTTACACCAAAAACAAAAAAGGCCCGAAACCAAACCTGATTTCGAAGCCTTTTTCCCATCTTGGAAATAATAGTAACAAACTGACCCCGCGCTTGTCAATAATTTTCTACATTATGTTGCATTTTAATTTTGGCATATTCATGCAATCCAATGATCAAGTTGTCTTTGGCAAACCCTTTTCGGCGGCGCATGACGCGGTCTACCTCTCGGCAACTTTTCCCGAAAATGACCACATCCAGAACGGCCAGAACATCAAAATATTTCTCTCCCTGCACGGTTGCCCATTTGGTAAAGAGATCGATTAAAAAATCACGATATTCATTGTCACCGGGCTTGCCTTTGGGCATCCAAAGAAATCGCTGCGTTCGCATACCCAGGTCCGAAAATTTCGCCAGAAATCCGATATAAATCAAATGCGCGGCGCGTCTCTCTGCATCATCAAGCCCCTGCCACAGCTTTTCATTGCTTTGGCGAACGCGCCTTCCCTCCCTTGCTTCGTCTTCCTGTTGTTGAAGGCGATCCCGGATTTCTTGATGAGGAAAGTTGTCGTTGGCGGCTGGCGTCAACCGCAAAACATCCCCCTGCGCTCCCCTTTTCCCTGCGGTGTTTTTTCGGGCCATCTGACTACATGCTCCTCTTTTTATGAACTATAATTTTAATTACATATTTACGGTACAATGCTGGAGTGACGACAAATTCAGGCTGGTTAGAAAGAAATACGGATCCCCTTTAAAACTGCAAAAATCTTAAAAAATACTCTTTTTATTAGAATTGTAAGAACATTTTTGCAATTTTAGGATTTCACCAGTAAGCTTCACCCTAAAACCAAAGCCACCATCAACCTATGAAATCACCGCTACCAGTCAATTACTTTTACGATTATCGTAATTTAATAAGATTTTCATTCTGCTAGGGAGCTCTGAACACATGAAAAGAATATGGATTGCAGAAAGACTGAAGACATTAGGTAAGAAAAAATCTCAATTAGGGATCGCCCTCTCCCTTCCCCCCTCCCGCGTCTCTGAAATCATAAATGGAAAGCGGCAGATACAGTCGCAGGAGATCGCCCTTTTAGCGGGTTTTCTCCGTCTTGAGGTTGATGAGGTTGTGACCCTCATTTCAGGGGAGGAGAATCTGAAGACCTCAAAACCGCTTCCGCCGACTGAAACCATTCTCATCTCTGGGGAATATTGCCCGAATAATAATACATATCAGCTATGGTCTGAAGGGCACCACTACCCCATCACCCTACCGAGACAAGCTCAATACCACATCGATTCTAAATTAGGGCTGGAGCATATTTGCAAAAATAGCGGGGTGATTTCTCTTTATGTCTGTATCGATAAGATCATCAGCGGCGATACCGTTCCGGCGAATGGGCCCCTTGCTGACCTCAAAATCATCTCTGAATATCGGCAGTTTCCGGCTCACTAATGTCAGCTTTCTTGTTCCTCTGACACCTTTTTGGCCATCTCCATGGTGAGCAGGATAAGCAAGGCAACCTCCGTCATCTTGCCATATTCTGCTTCGGCATACGCCAACTGAAGATATTCCATAAGCTTTGTCATATCGACCTACAATACTGCCTGCACCCCAGTGGATTGCCCCACACCATAAGATATTCACCCAAAAGATCTGGTCTATATCCACCCTTGGCTATCACTATAGTAGATACACAAACAAATTTTCCATACGTTTTGCATAGAAACCATGCAAAATTTGTATAAATAGCGCTTCTTCAACAACAGCATTTTTGGGCAGATTAGATTTTACCCATTGACGAATTGTGTTAAAAATATAAATACACCAATATTACTGTATATTATTTTTAATCACAGAGAACGCTATGAACACCCGGAAAAACTTTGTCGAAACGATTGGGAATACCCCCCTCATCCGTCTCACCGGCCCATCGGAAGAAACCGGGTGTGAGATTTATGGTAAAGCTGAGTTCCTGAACCCCGGCGGTTCTGTTAAAGACCGGGCGGCCCTTGCCATTATCGAAGACGCGGAAGAGCGCGGCGTGCTGGAGCCTGGTGGCACCATCGTTGAAGGCACTGCTGGCAATACGGGAATTGGCCTTGCGCTCGTTGCCAATGCCAAGGGGTATAAAACCATCATCGTGATGCCGGAGACCCAAACGGATGAGAAAAAGGCGCTACTGAAATATTGCGGCGCGGATCTGCGTCTTGTTCCGGCGAAACCGTATAAAGATCCTGGCAACTATGTGAAATATTCCGGTCGTCTGGCGGAAGAGCTGAACGCCGCCAGTGATCACGGCGTTATCTGGGCCAACCAGTTTGACAATGTGGCCAATAAAAAAGGCCATTACAAAACCACTGGCCCCGAAATTTTTGACCAAACAAACGGTAAAATCGACGGCTTTATCTGCGCCGTGGGCAGCGGTGGCACCCTCGCCGGTACTGCTGATGCGCTGAAAGAGCGGAACCCGAATATCAAAATCGGCATTGCCGATCCGATGGGGGCTGCCTTGTATGAATATTACAAAAATGGCGAGCTGAAATCCGCGGGCAGTTCCATCACCGAAGGCATTGGTCAAGGCCGCATCACCGCCAATCTTGAAGGCCTGAATGTCGATCTGCCTTATCAGATTGATGACGTCGAGGCGCTCAACATTCTCTATAAGCTCAATATCGAAGAAGGCCTGCAACTGGGTCTCTCCTCCGGTGTTAATGTGGCGGGCGCCATTCGCATGGCAAAGGAAATGGGTCCCGGTCATACGATCGTGACGATCCTGTGTGATACCGCCCAAAAATACTTTAGCAAGCTGATGGATGTTGATATGTTGACTGCAAACAACCTACCGGTGGCGCCTTGGCTCAAAGGCTAACCGGTATATAAACCGGAGAGCTGGAGACAATGACAGAAGCCCTTTTTCGCGAAGATTCCTATCTCACAAATTGCACCGCCAAGGTCTTAAAAATCAACGAACTTGGCGGTATCGTTTTGGACCGCACCGTATTTTATCCAACCGGCGGCGGTCAACCGGGCGACAAAGGGCAACTCTCCACAGCTGATGGCACAGTCATCGAAATTGCCACCACCGTAAAGGGGGATACGCCGGACGAAGTGGTCCATGTTCCCGCTGCGGATCAGCCAACCTTAAGCGCGGGTGACGACGTGACCGCGACCATCGATTGGGATGTGCGCCACCGGCTGATGCGCATGCATAGCTGCTTGCATTTGCTATCTGCCGTACTGCCCTATCCGGTGACGGGCGGTCAGGTCTCCGATGGCAAAGGCCGTCTTGATTTCGACCTGCCAGAAGCGCAGCTGGATAAAGAAGAAATAACAGAAAAACTGAATAAACTGATCGATCAGAACCGCGATGTCAGCTTTGACTGGATCACCGACGAAGAGCTGGATCAGCAGCCGGAATTGGTGAAAACCATGTCCGTTCAGCCACCGCGCGGCAGCGGCAAAATCCGTCTGATCAAAATTGACGACACCGATTTGCAACCCTGCGGTGGGACCCATGTGAAAAACACATCGGAAATTGGCCGCGTTCGTGTGCGAAAAATTGAAAAAAAGGGTCGTCAAAACAGACGCGTATCTCTAATCTTTGATGAATAAATTAAAAACAGCATTTAAGAACAGAGTGTATTGATGGCCTACGCAAATCCAATGTCCCTTGTTTCCACCGAATGGCTGAGCCAGAACCTGTCCGCGCCGGATATCCGCATCGTTGATGCGTCATGGTATATGCCCGCGGAAAACCGTGATCCAAAAGCGGAATTTGAGGAAAGCCATATTGATGGTGCAGTGTTTTTCGATATCGACGATATCGCGGATACGGATATTCCCCTGCCCCACATGATCCCAAGCCCTGAGAAATTCTCAAGCCGGGTTCGGAAACTGGGACTCGGCGATGGGAGCCGGATCATCATTTATAACCGCGACGGCATCCGAAGCGCCGCCCGCGCCTGGTGGATGTTCCGCCTGTTTGGTCACGACGATGTGGCCATTCTGGATGGCGGCCTGCAGAAATGGATTGATGAGGGCCGTCCTGTCACGGATCTGCCTAGCAAACCGATGGAACGCCACTTCACAGCGCGTCAGAACAACATGATGCTGCGCGAAAAGGCGCAGGTGCGCCGTAATCTGGAAACCAGTAAAGAGCAGGTTCTTGATGCCCGCTCCAAAGGCCGCTTTGAGGGGACTGATCCGGAACCACGCGAAGGGCTTCGCGGTGGTCGCATTCCGGGCTCCCTGAACCTGCCTTTTGATCAGCTCTTTAATGCGGATACCACATTGAAAGATGCGGCCGATCTTCAGGCTGCCTTTACAGATGCGGGTATCGATATGAACAAACCTGTGATCACATCCTGCGGATCTGGCGTCACCGCCTGTGTGCTGGCATTTGGCCTGCATATGCTCGGCCATCGCTTTGTTTCCGTCTATGACGGGTCTTGGACTGAATGGGGGCTGGATGACAGCCTGCCAATTTCAACAGGTGCCAAATAATGCCATTGCAGCGCAAACCACAGCCAAATCCCAATGGGAAATGGCCGGTGACCATCACCTATTTGCGGATGACAGATGGGCCCCGCCCGCAAAACATCACGCCACCTGCGGAACCGCACGCCATTATTCGCGCGGAAAAGCCGACCGTGTCTTTCTATCGGTATCTTTATGATGCGGTTGGGCGCGATTGGGGCTGGGTGGACCGCAAAAAGCTGTCGGATCAGGAGCTGAAAAACGTTATTCAGCATAAAGATACGGAAATTTTCGTGCTTTATGTGCGCGGCACGCCGGCGGGCTATGCGGAACTTAATTACCGCAATTATCCGGCGGCTGTTGATCTGGCTTATTTCGGGATTATGCCGGAATTTATCGGCCTGAAAATTGGCCCGTACTTTCTCAACTGGGCGATTGAGCAGGCTTGGTATCGCGATCCGGATTGCGTAACCGTCAACACCTGCACCATGGACCACCCCAAAGCCTTACCGCTTTATCAGCGGTTTGGTTATGTGCCCTACGAGCAGCGGGAAGTGGAAATCGATCCGATCCCGGATCACGACTGATTTCATTTCATCGATACGTATATGCCTTGAATAACAGCAGTGTAAAAGCTGCTGTTATACAGGCGGATGCCAGCATCAACAGGGACAGGATGCCATCCAGCAGACATATCCCCCGCCCGCCGAGCAGGCAGACATTTCCCATATTCAGGTAATAAATCCCCGCAATCAATCCTGCCAGAAACAGAATTGAGAGACTCTGTACGGTTGATATGACCACCGCATGCGGCATGGCAACCTCTCTTGTGATGCTTTTCTCTTTTTAAGTGTTTTCTAAATAAAACATGATTTCTCTATATAGGAAAAAAAACCCCGGCAAGGCCGGGGTTTTTCATCATCTGGTAAAGCGCGATGCCTTAGCCATTGTGCAAAATTTGCGACAGGAACAGCTTCGTCCGCTCGCTTTGCGGGTTGTCGAAGAACTCCTCCGGTGGGGCTTCTTCGATAATCTCGCCCTGATCCATAAAGATCACACGATCCGCAACCGTTTTGGCAAACCCCATTTCGTGGGTCACACAAACCATTGTCATTCCCTCTTCCGCGAGACTAATCATGGTGTCCAGAACCTCTGAAATCATTTCAGGGTCAAGCGCCGATGTCGGCTCATCAAACAGCATGATCCGCGGGTTCATGCAGAGCGAACGGGCAATCGCCACACGCTGCTGCTGACCACCGGACAGCTGACCTGGATATTTCAGCGCCTGTTCAGGGATCTTCACCCGCTCCAGGAATTTCATCGCGGTTGCTTCCGCTTCTTCCTTCGGCGTTTTCCGAACCCAAATCGGGGCCAATGTGCAGTTTTCCAGAACTGTCAGATGCGGAAACAGATTAAAATGCTGGAACACCATTCCCACTTCACGGCGGATCTCGTCGACCTTTTTCACATCGTTGGTCAGCTCAATCCCGTCCACAATAATCTGGCCTTGCTGATGCTCCTCCAGACGGTTAATACAGCGGATCATGGTGGATTTACCGGAACCGGACGGTCCGCAAACCACAATTTTCTCCCCGCGATGCACAGACAGATTAATGTCGCGCAGCACGTGAAATTCACCATACCATTTGTGCATTCCGTTAATCTGGATTGCAACTTCATCATTCATATGCTTGGCAGCTTCACTCATATCGCCTGCCTCCTATCGCTTATGTCCGGTATGGAGTTTGTTCTCCAACCAGATGCTATATCTTGACATCCCAAAACAGAAAACCCAGAAGACGGCCGCCACGAAAACGTAACCTTCGGTCGCCAGACCAAGCCAGTCTTTATCCTGTGTTCCTGCTTTCACAACACTCAACAGATCGAACAGGCCGATAATCAGAACCAGCGTCGTATCCTTGAACAGACCGATAAAGGTGTTCACGATTGACGGGATCGAGATTTTCAGCGCTTGCGGCAGGATAATCAGTCCCATGGACTGCCAATATCCAAGCCCGAGCGATTTCGCAGCTTCCATCTGTCCTTTTGGAAGCGCCTGCAGACCGCCGCGTACCACCTCAGCCATATAGGCCGCGGAGAAGAGCGACATACCCACCAGCGCCCGAACCAGCTTGTCAAAATTTTGACCTTCCGGCAGGAACAGCGGCAGCATCACGGATGCCATGAAGAGAACGGAAATGAGAGGAACGGCGCGGATCAGCTCAATAAAGCCGACACAAACCATCCGAACCACCGGCATTTCAGAGCGACGACCAAGGGCCAGAATGATCCCCAGCGGCAACGCCACAAAGATGGACACCGATGCCAGAACCAAGGTCAGGAAGAGACCACCCCACTGGGATGTTTCCACAACCTCAAGGCCAAAACCGCCGTAGAAAAGGAAATAGCAAATCACTGGATATACGATAAACAGGTATACCGCTGGCCATTTTTTGCTCTTCACCACATTGGAGAGAACAAGGAAAATACCAATGGCACCCAGCACATATCCAACATCAACCCGCCAGCGTTCCGCCTCAGGGTAGAAGCCATACATGATCTGACCGAAACGCTGCTTGATAAAGACCCAGCAGGCCCCATCCAGCGTACAGTCATCCCGTGACGTTCCCGCAAAATTGGCGTTGATAATCGCGAAATCCAAAAAGGCGTAGATGGCGTGATAAGCCACATAAGCGGACACGATTGTCAGAATGGTGTTGAACCAGCTTGAAAACAGGTTCTGACGCATCCATCCAATAACCCCCGTTTGCGTTACCGGAGGGGGAAGTTCCGGATGGCGTTCTGTTCTTACAATAGCCATATCTTACCTCTCCACCAATGCAATGCGACTGTTATACCAGTTCATGAACACGGAAATGATCAGGCTGATCGTCAGATAGAACAGCATGGTCAGCGCAATAATCTCAATGGCCTGGCCGGTCTGGTTCAAAGACGTCCCGGCGAAAATCGCCACGATCTCGGAATAGCCGATGGCCGTTGCGAGAGAGGAGTTTTTCGTCAAGTTGAGATACTGACTGGTCAGCGGCGGAATAATCACCCGAAGAGCCTGCGGAATAATAATCAGGCGCATGGTGATATTCGGCTTAATCCCGAGAGAGTTCGCGGCTTCCGTTTGTCCGTGGCTAACGGCGTTAATGCCAGAGCGGACAATTTCCGCAATAAAGCCACCGGTATAGATGGAAAGCCCCAGGAACAGAGCCATGAATTCAGGTTTCACAACCCAGCCACCGGAAATGTTAAAGCGGCCCATTGCCGGATATTCAAACCCGAACGGCAGACCCATGACCAAAGCGGCAACAATTGGCAACCCAAGGATCAACCCGAAACCTGTGGAAATAACAGGGAATGGCTGACCGGTCTCATCCTGACGTTTATGGGCCCAACGGCTGACAAAAATCGTTGCGATGATACCCACGGCAAAGGCGACGGGGATTAACCAGAAACCTGCCTCCGGTACAATGCTTGGGAAATACAGTCCCCTGTTATTC
Source organism: Sneathiella sp. (assembly GCA_017643685.1). Classification (GTDB taxonomy): domain Bacteria; phylum Pseudomonadota; class Alphaproteobacteria; order Sneathiellales; family Sneathiellaceae; genus Sneathiella. The sequence continues at coordinate 4,062 of JAEPMY010000058.1, read as the reverse complement.
AGGGCGATGCTTTCCCCAATCTTTGCACTTTCGCGCACGTTCGGCAGTTCCAGCAACACAGCCAGATACCAGAACAGCAATTGCACAAGGAGCGGAATATTTCGGACCACTTCAATGTAAACGGAGGCAATTTTGTTCACCAACCAGTTATTGGAAAGACGCAGCACACCGAAAACAAATCCGATAATTGTCGCCAGGACGATACCGGAAAGTGAAACGGCAAGGGTATTAATAATACCAATTAGCAGAACATCCCCATGGGTGGAGGTCTGCGCATTATAATCGACAAACAGAACAATCCCGATATCAAAGCCTGAGTTTTGGCTCAGGAAATCGAAACCGGACGCAATACCGCGCTTCTCGAGATTGGTGATTGTGTTGTCAGCGATGTAGTAGACGAAAGCGAGGAAAGTCACGATCACAAGGATCTGGAAAAACAGGGCCCTGACCTTAGGATCGCGGAACGGACTTACCTTGGCTCCCTCTGACATACCAGGGACATCAGCTGTCATATGGTAGCTCCTTAATGGGAGTAGAAAATCTCCAAACAAAAAGAGTGCATGCCTTTTGAAAGACACACACTCTTTTCTAAATCAAGTCACGTGCTTAGCGAGCTGGTGGTGCGTAAAGGATACCGCCTTTGCTCCACAGCTGGTTCAGACCACGAGAGATTTTCAGTGGTGTCTCTTGACCGAGGTGTGTCTCGAAGATTTCACCGTAGTTACCTACCATCTTAATGGCATTATATGCCCAAGCAGCGTCCAGACCGAGCTGCTCGCCCAGGTCACCAGACTCGCCCAGCAGACGCTGGATTTCTGGGTTCTTGCTGCCTTTCATTTCGTCAACATTCGCAGAGGTTACACCCAGCTCTTCTGCAATGATCAGAGCGTTAAGTGTCCAGCGAGCGATATCACCCCATGCGTTGTCGCCATGGCGAACAAGTGGGCCGAGTGGCTCTTTGGAGATAACTTCTGGCAGAACAACGTGGTTGTCTGGATCTGGAACAACAGAACGCTGCGCATACAGACCGGACTGGTCAGTAGTGTAAACGTCACATGTGTCTTTCAGATATGCTTCACGAACCTCATCGGCTGTGTCGAACAGAACGCTGTCGAATTTCATGCCCTGTGCTGCGAAGTAGTCAGCCAGGTTCAGCTCTGTTGTTGTACCGGACTGCAGACAAACGCGTGCGCCGTCCAGTTCTTTCGCAGAGGATACGCCCAGAGATTTCTTAACCATGAAACCCTGACCGTCATAGTAGTTCACACCGACGAATTCAAAGCCGAGGTTCACATCACGGGACAGTGTCCATGTTGTGTTACGGGCCAGAACATCAATCTCACCGGACTGCAGCGCTGTGAAACGCTCTTTCGCGGTTGTTGGTGTGTATTTCAGCTTGTTGGCATCGCCAAAAATCGCAGCGGACATGGCACGGCAGAAATCAACGTCAAAGCCTTCCCAGACACCTTTGTCGTTTGGAGCCGCAAAGCCAGCCAGACCAGTTGTGATACCACACTGAATAAAGCCTTTCGCTTTTACATCGTCCAATGTCGCAGCGGAGGCAGTACCTGCCATAAATGTAGCTGCTGCAGCGATCGCAATCATGCTCGCTTTTTTCATGAAAACACCTTCCTGTCAGTTTTCTATAATTTAGTTCAGTACGATCAAGGATTTCCCGATCCCAATCGTCGCACCGACAAAGTTCGTATTTCCCAGTTCCGAACTTTATGCTTTTGACGATAATATTTTTGTCATACCCGTCAACGCAAAATTTTCTTTTTATGTTTATTCACCGTAATTTTTATCTTTCTAAACAATAAAATTTCCTTCTTCCTTACTTTCACGCAATCCTATATTCATGTCCCCATCCCGCCTACTAAAGGAGTCGCAAGAGATAATGAAAGATGAAACCAAATTGGTCGTGGCTGGCCGCTCCCCTGAAGACAACTTCGGAATTGTAAATGCGCCAGTCTATCATGCCTCAACGGTCCTCTATTCCACTCTTGACGAATTGCAGCAACGGCATAAAGAACGTAGCGAAGGCAAGCAGGTTGTGACCTACGGCCGCATGGGAACACCAACCACCTGGTCCCTTGAAAATGCGGTCGCAGAAATCGAAGGCGGCTACCGCTGCCAGATTTTCCCATCAGGTCTCGCCGCCTGTGCCCACGCCATTCAGGCGTTCGTTGGCGCCGGTGATCATGTGCTTGTTACCGACAGTGTTTATGGCCCGACCCGTGCCTATTGTGACAATGTTCTGAAACGCTTCGGTGTTGAGACCACATATTATGATCCACTTATTGGTTCTGGCATCTCGGAACTGATCAAAAGTAATACAAAAGTGGTTTTTGTCGAATCGCCGGGCTCCCAGACTTTTGAGATGCAGGACATTCCAGCCATCGCCGATGCCGCCCATAAAGCGGGTGCCGTTGTCATTATGGATAACACCTGGGCCTCCCCTCTTTATTACAAGCCGTTTGAGCATGGGGTTGATGTATCCGTTCAGGCGGGCACCAAATATATTGTCGGTCATTCGGACGTGATGATGGGCACCATCACCGCAACGAAAGAGCATTGGCCTGCCATTCAGGCTTGCGCCAATCTGGCGGGGCAGACAGCCGGTCCTGATGATGTTTATCTGGCGCAGCGCGGCCTTCGCACGCTTTCTGTTCGCCTGAAACAGCATATGGAAAATGGTCTGAAAGTCGCGGAGTGGCTGAAAGGTCGTCCAGAAGTCCATTCCGTTCTTCATCCGGCAATGGAACATCATCCGGGGCATGATCTTTGGAAACGGGATTTCCTTGGTGCATCCGGGCTGTTTTCAATCCAGTTAAAGGCGCTTGAGCGCCCTGCCCTTGCGGCTTTTATGGATAACCTTGAGCTGTTTGGCATGGGATATTCATGGGGCGGATATGAAAGCCTGATCATTTATGCGGACCCAAGCAGCTATCGCACGGCGACAAAGTGGGACAACACCAACCCGCTGATCCGCCTGCATATCGGTCTTGAAAGTCCTGACGACCTCATCGCCGACCTTGAGGCTGGCTTTAAACGGATGAATGCAATCAAATGAATGCGGAACTTGAAAAACTCCTGAAATTTAACGCGGACGGCCTGATCCCGGCGATTGCCCAGCAGCATGACACGGGCGAAGTTCTGATGATGGCGTGGATGAATAAAGACGCCATCGCAGAAACGCTGGAGACAGGTAAGGTCTGTTACTGGTCCCGCTCCCGCCAATCCATGTGGCGCAAAGGCGAGACATCCGGCAATCAACAGAAGCTGATCAGTTTCCGTCTTGATTGCGATGGCGACACTATTTTGCTGATGGTGGATCAGCTGGGCGCGGCCTGTCATACGGGCCGCCGCAATTGCTTCTTTTATGAACCCTCACCCGCTGGTGTTGAGGTGATTAGCGAGCCGATCATGTCCCCAGAGGAAATGTACGGCAAGAAATAATCCGGCCCATTTTGCCGCTTTTTTAGGGGAGCTCACCTGTTGAAGGTTGAGCTCCCTTCTCTTTTCTGACATGAACAGCCTATGACAAATCCGGACAAACAGATTGCAATCATCGGCGGCGGGCCTGCGGGCCTGATGGCCGCCTATCAATTATGCCAGCAGGATGGCATGCAGGTTCATGTGTTTGACCAGAAACCTTCGGTGGGCCGAAAATTTCTGATCGCGGGCCGCGGCGGGCTTAATCTGACCAATGCGGAAGATCTCTCTCGCTTTATGGAACGATATGAAGAAGGGGCGGCATTCCTCTCCCCTCATATAAAAGCGTTTACACCGGATCAGTTGCGTGAGTGGGCGACCTCTCTTGGGATTGAAACCTTTGTTGGCAGCAGCGGCCGTGTCTTTCCAAAAGAGATGAAGGCAACGGGCCTGATGCGCGCCTGGACCAAATATCTGACCGCCGCCGGGGTTCAGTTTCATCTCTCTCATAAATGGCAGGGTTTGGAGGCTGATGGATCGCTGAAATTCACCAATAAGACGGGCGACGCGATCACATTTGCGGCAGATGCAACGTTGCTCTCCATGGGCGGTGCCAGCTATGCCCAT
>JAEPMY010000100.1 GCA_017643685.1 Sneathiella sp. | reverse complement strand
TGTCAGTTCGCGATACTCGTAGTAAAGGGCGAGCGCTTTAACCGGGGGCATATCTTCAGCCTTACCCTCTAGGAAGAGCTGATTGAAGATATCGTTCATCTCCCGCGCGATATCACGAGATTTTGGATGCTTCGGGAAGGTCATGACAATTTCGCGCAGTGTTTTCAAACCTTCGCGAATGTCGCCTTTAGCAATTTGTAGATCCCCGATCCGTTTCAGAATATTGAGCTCCAGATCATCCCCGCGCCAAGCGTAGGACATCAAACGCAGCTCTTCTATGGCTTCATCCGGGGTAATTTCCTCCTTCGCCAGACGTGCATTAACACGGCGGTATCGCGCTTCTGTTGTCAAAGGGCGGTAGTCAATTTCGATGACCTGATCAAATTTGCCAATGGCCCGGTCAATCTCACCTGTTTTCAGCGCAGCAAGGCCCTCTAAGAACTCACGTCTCGCAATAACCTCTTTACTATTGCCTTGTTCCAGCGAAGTTTTAATCCGCTCAAGTGGTTTTTGCGCGGCCTCCACATCAAAATCTTCAAGGGCGGCTTGCGCCTGTATCAGATTGAACTGATTTTGATATTCAACGCTATAAACACCAAGCGCTTCCTGCCCCAGCTTCATTTCCTGCGCGGCTGTTTTCCAATCCCCCTTCGCTGCGGCCACTTTGGCGCGCCAAGGGGCTACTTCCGCTATTCCGGTGAAAACCGGGTTCATCAAATCTTGCTCGGCCTCTTCGATATGGTGAAGACCAAGGTTTGCGAGCCCCCGCAGCAGACGATACATTCCATCTTCATCGGCGCGTGGATCGTCTTTTCTAATCCGCTCCAGCACACCGAACGCATCTGCGAAATATTTATGAGCAACGAAGTATTTGGCAAGTCCCATCCGGGCAGCATTGCGCCCGCCTTGCGGCGCGCGGGCAACCCGCTGCTGCAGGATTTGTTTACGCTCCCAAAACTCTTTCGGAGTGACCTGCGCCCATTCATCCAACTTCACAAGCTGAGCGTTATCGCGCTTCTGACTAAAGCGGTCGGTCTGATCACCGGACGCAAACAGGTCATCTTTTGAAATTTCACGAACGAGCTGCAACCCATCATCTGCGGTTACAGAAACACCATTTCGTTCGACCGCGACATTCACCGAAGAATCTCGGGTGTACATTCCAATGCCCTGCATCGAGGGGAGAACCACAAATTGTGCAAAAGTGCGGCGAGCGCCCAGCCCCCAACTTGGGGCGTATAGCGGCACAGAAATCAATTGATCACCGGCTTCCGGGTCCGTGAAAGTAATCTGATTGCCATTGTTCACCGCTGGAATAAAGACCCGTGCCCCTTGCGCAGAGGCAGGTTGCGGCTGAATATCAATACTGTTGGCAATTCGCGGCGCCTCTCCCAAGCGGAAATCAATCTTCCATTCATTTTCGGTGCGCGCAACTGATGGCGTATAACCTTCCCGCACGGTCAACCGAGCGATTGTCGCCGTTGGATGCGGAATTTGCTGCTTCCGCACTAACAGGAACTTATAAGGTCCAGAAAGACGGGAAAAATCGAGCTTCACAGGCTCGTTAAAGACCAACCAATAGACACCGTTTCTCTCAAACAACGCCATTGCTGCCGCTTTTTCCCAAGGGAAAATCATCCGAAAACCATCTTTAAGGTTTCCAACATTCACGGTCAGGCTATTTGAAGGCTCCTGTATTGGCTCTTCGCTCTTTTGATTTGCTACAGGAATAAGGGACTTTGGCCCAGGCTGTTGCACAGCCGCCGGCTCTTCTATCTTTTCATCTGCCCGAAGACCCTCTCCGGCGCTGACAGTCTCACCAGAAACGCTTTGTTCTGCTTCTTTAACTTCCGTCAGGGTCGGCACATTATCCGTAAGCTTCTTAACGGGGGTAGAAGGTTTAACGTCTGGTGCCGCTTCTGGCTTGTCCGCTGCTTTAGCAACCACCGGCGCGCTGTCATCTTTAAGGATGTCAATGACAACACTGTTTCCGCTCAAGAAGCTTTTGATCTTCGATGGCGCGGTGGTCGACAGATCCACCTTGCTCTGACCATCACTTGCAGTTTGAGTAATTGCCGAAACCCAGCGCGGCAAATTCCGTTGCAGGGGCGCTAGCTGCATATTTCCACTCCGGCCGAACGACACCGAATGCTCCTGCCCGTTTCCGCTAACGCTATAATCGGTTTTGGCGGGCCAGTCGAACACGATACGTGTGTAGTCTTCATGTTCGCCAACACGCACAGGAACCGTAGGCCCTGTCACCTTCGATTGGGCACCGCTTGTATTTTTCTTCAGCAGATCAAATGACAGCGCCGTGCCATATTTCGCCTGCTTCAGGTCAAAATCACCCTTCAGCGCAAATCGAACAGTTTTCTGATCATCTGATAAGGTGGCACTGCTAACATACCCATCCAAAATACGCGGAACCAACGCAATGTCCGCTTCAAATGGCTGGTCAAAATTAACGACCAGATAGCCCCCTTCCAAGACAGCCTTGTAAGGAACCGTTTTCCCCCAATCCAAAACAATCCGACCATATTTCGGATGCTCACCCGCCCTAACATCAACTTTATCAGCGGCAAATGCAAACGGCGCCTGCAGAACCAATGCCGATGAGATCAGTAGAGCTTTTAGAAGCTTATTCCCCATCATTAGCGCCCCCGCCCTTCGGCTTCGCGAATAATAATATCAACCCGGCGTGCAAATGCGTATTGATCTTCGGCTCTGCGATAACCAGACAATTCAAAGAACCGGGAATCTGACATACCGTAGGCATGAACAGGAAATGTATAGCCCGCGCGCTTTAAGCCATCAGCGACAGAAAGTGCTCTCGACAGGGAAAGCCCCCAGTTACCGAGACTTTCAGGATCAGGCCTTTCCGCAACATCAGGGTCGGAATGCCCATACACCTCAATACGGTTTTTAACGTAGCGAAGGCTCTCCCCGAGCATCCGAACGGCAGTATCCAAACGATCAGAAAGGCGTGTGCTGCCGCTATCGAAATAGGCTGTCCCGGCAAAGGAAATAACAAGCCTGTCTCCTGCTTTAAAGATATCCACATCCTTTAGTGTTTCAGTGGTCGCGGCCTTGGCCGTCATGATGTTTTTAAGATAATCAAGATCAAACGCCCGCTGCTCCTTAAACAGCTCAACATTCTTTGATGAGGTTGGCCCCGGATCATTCTGAACGATAGCTTCATTCAGTCGTTGCCCCAACAATTCGCGAATATCAGCCCATTCATCCCGTTTAATCTCGTTCATTGAAAAAACAAGAACAAAAAACGCAAGTAAGAGCGCCAGCAAATCCGCCAGCGAAGTCAGCCAAATCGTATTCTTTTTGCTGTTTTTTGCACTCGCTTGGGAGGTCATTGCGCCCCCTTCGGCTTCGCAAATAGATTGCTGACAGCGTCTCTCTCGTAGAATTTGAAAATAACCTGATTACGCCCTTCTTCAGAAAGGCCGATAAATACGTTTCGCTTGGCAACGCCTTTATTTAGGAGAGTATTCACCAAGTAGCCAAGACGTCTCGCGGGAAGGTTTTCCTCGATATTCTGACCGGAGGGTAATTCCGCACCCAAATCGAAAAGGATTTCCACGTCCGTAGGCGCAACACTGCCCCGCTTGATCATAATGCGCGCCATCTCTTCAAAAAGATCGTCACGATTGTCCCGATAAGCAACTTCACCACGTGCGAATAATTGTGTCATCGGAACCCGAAAGAGCAATTGATCGCCCTCTTCGTTCACTTCGTTCTCAACAAGCGGGATTGAGGCTTCAAATACCTGTTTCAGCTCTGCATGATACTGAGCAAGTCCAAGATCTTCGCCCTCCACTTCAGGTTTGGATATATATGCCTGAACGCGTTCAACGCCTTTAAAGGCAACATCAATACTGCCGATAACCTCTTGGACACGCTCTTCTTTCGGCACCGAGATAGAAGTTAGATAAATGAAAAAGGCGAGCAGAAGGAAATACAGAGATACAAAAATAATCGCTGTATTGTCATTACCATGACGCGTGGCCTTCGCTTCTGGAAACTGCTCTTCCATTATCCTCTGAACCTAAAACTCAATCAAAACTGGCAAGAAGGGCATCAATTTCATCCTGCGAAATCCCATCCCCGTCAAGCTGTGGACCGTTTAGCAAATCAGCATCCGCACGTGTGTCATTTGCCTTCAGATCCGGGTTATCTTCTTTACGCTCTGCGTTCTTGTTTACTTCAGCCCCAATGGAGATGGCCATCTTGTAGATTGTCTGCTCAATATGCTGAAGGGTGGAGACAACCTTGTTAATCCGCTGACCGGTAATATCCTGGAAGTTGGAAGCTTCATAAATGCTTGTGATGATATCGGTGATTTTCTCTTCCTGCTCACCGCCAACTTCCGCGCCGACTTCACCAAGTCTCTCCGCTGCGTCCAGAATTGTGTTCGTTGCTTCTTCTGTTGCCTCAACAATAGCGCTCAACTCATCGGTGGCTGCTGGAATATGCTGTTCGTTAATTTCTTGTGGTTGCAGAGCTGCGATCTCATCACGGGCTTTCTTGATGAAAGCAACCAATTCAAAAATCTGATTATGAATATGAATATCAGTCGCAGAGATATCCCCCTCGATATTCTCCATTAACGTCCCGACCAGATCAGCGACCTCCCCAATATCGACTTTATCGCCTTGAGTTTGGCGAATATCCTCTACGCGATCTGATAGATGTTTTGCAAATGCCGCAGAATCCATATTCTCACCCGTTTATAACCAACATCCCTATCAAGTGTAGATTAATGGTTATTGGTTAAACCCTCGTAAATTGATATGAGGTGCTTGAAACCCTCTTAACCGTCAACATCCGGCAATTGTTTGCGTGTCGCCAGCTCCACAGTAAGTTCCTGTGCCCGCTTTCCACTCATGTTACCAAGAATGGTTGCCAACTTTGATTCCTTCATCAAAACAGCGACATCCAACAGCACATCCATATCCAAAGTATTGAAAATACGCGCCGCATCTTTTGGTTTCATTTTCTCGTAAATCACCACCAGGCTTTTCAGCTTTTTCAGCTCCTGCTCATCATATTGTTTGAGCAAATCCTGAATGGTTTTCTCAATATCTTTCAGCTTGGCAATTTTTGTATCAATCCGTTGCTCCGTCGCAACCAGAAGATTTTCACGCAGATCAAGTTCTTCGGATCGCTTTTCTAGTTGATCCCGGCGTTCGACAAGACGCTGCAGAACTTCAATTTCACTTGAGCTGAGATTTGTCACATCGATGTCGCTACTTGCTTCTTCTTCAGTAGCCGCTGACTCCGTCGCCTCTGCACTCTCTTCGGTGCTTTCGGCCGCTGGCGCCGCTTCCGCTTTCTCTTCTTCTTTTTCTTCCTGCGCCTGCACGTTCGCAACTTCAATTGACAGGAAGTTATCTCGCGTATCAGACCAGAAGTTTCCGACCTTCAGACCGAAAACCAAAACCATTGCCAAAATTGTGACCGGTAAAATTCGAATTTGCGTCAACATGTTAGCCCTCGATCACTTTTTCTTTGTCAGCATCTGCAGCAACTCACGTTCAGCTTCCGTACGTGGCTCAACGTTGGATTTTGATGTCGCCACTTCGTCATCAGGTAACGCGCTCTTGCTCTCCTGACTGGACAATTTGCGCCCAGACCCATCTACACTTTCCTGCAGTCGATCCGCGATCCGGGAGCTGGAAGCATTAATAAGCTTCAACTCTTCCAAGAGAGCCCGTGCCTCATCCAATTCTGACTGCAAGTCTTTCCCAACATTTTCGCTGGTAGATTTCAATTCCTCCACTCCAATTTTGGAGCGGACAATCGCTTTATCAAATTCGGCCGCCACTTTATGCAGATCCCCTTGCGCCTCTCGGAGAACAGCGAGTTTGCGGCTAAGCCCTACACAATATGCGATGGTAACGCCCAGAAGAACGATCAGTAAAAAATCCAGAAGAAAGGGAATACTCAAAAACTCATCCATACTTACGACCCCAGATTTCTAAGCGTTTTATCCACTTTCACCGCAATATTCTGACCTGAGCGCCCCATCTTACCGGACACCATTCCAATCCCGCCACAGCGGAGTGTCACCGGGCTTGTGGGGGAGGCGTTCAGCATAATTGTATCCCCGACCTCAAGACCCAAAATTTTATTCAAGGAAAGTTCCTGCTCGTCCAACACGGCCTGAATATCAACTTCTGTTGCCCAAAGCTCTGTCGCCAAGTGGTTTTCCCAAATACTATCTCGACCAAACTTTTCACCCATGAACATTTGCAGCAACAGCTCACGCACGGGCTCAAGCGTCGCATATGGCAGCAGCAGCTCAAGACGGCCACCACGGTCTTCCATGTCGATCCGCAACTTGATCAAAATCGCTGCGTTTGCAGGCCGGGCGATAGTTGCAAATCTTGGGTTTGTTTCAACACGTTCCTGACGGAAGCTAACAGGGCTCAAAGGTTCAAAAGCAGCAGACATATCAGCCAAAATAACGCTGACCATCCGCTCCACCAGGTTACGTTCAATCGTTGTATAGGGGCGGCCCTCAATCCGCATAGCGGCGGTTCCACGGCGACCGCCCAGCAACACGTCCACGATGGAATAGATCAACGAGCTATCCACCATGATAAGGCCATAGTTATCCCACTCTTCTGCCCGAAATACTGACAAAATCGCCGGCAGCGGAATAGAGTTCAAATAATCACCGAAACGAATGGAGGTGATGTTGTCCAAACTCACCTCAACATTGTCTGATGTGAAATTACGCAGCGACGTGGTCATCATGCGAACAAGGCGGTCAAAGACCACCTCCAGCATCGGAAGTCGTTCGTAGTTGACGAGGGCTGAATTGATGATCGCCTTGATACCGGACTTCTCGCCACTACCATCCCCGTCCATATCAAAGCCAAGAAGACTATCAATTTCGTCCTGGTTCAGAACACGGGCGGCACCACCTGTTGCGGCGGCTTCATTAATGCTGTGACCTTCGGGGGCTTCCTCTTCAGCTTCAGCCTCTCCCTCCATGCCCATGGCCGCAGCCATGTCCATATCTTCGCCATCACCATCGGCGGCCATAGCCGCAGCCATGTCCATTTCACCATCTTCGTCTTCCATTGCAGCCATAGCGGCTGCCATATCCATTTCGTCTTCGTCAGCCATGGATACTCCTACTGAACCAGCATTTCTTTAAACAGCACATCTTTCACCTGAATTGGTGAAATTGAACTGTTGATGCGATATAAAAGTTCTTCTTTCAGGCGGTAGATGCCAGCAGACCCTTGCAAATCTGAAGGGCGTAATTCCCGCAAATACACCTGGAAATTATCCGTTACCCGCGGCATCAGCTTCTCAAGCTCAGGCAATACAGTCTCGTCATCCAACTCCAACGCGACGCCAAGTTTCAAAAACGAAGTTTTTGTGCCAGACACACTCAGGTTCACCAGAAGTTCAGGCATGTCATAAAAAACTACCTTCTTCTCAACTTCTTCAACGACCTCTTCTTCGGCTTGCTCTTCTTCCGCAGGCTCTTCGCCATCAAAAACGCCCGCCATAAAGGCGCCACCGACGCCGCCGCCGATGATCAAAAGCGGCAGCACGATGAACAGGATAAGTACCTTACCGCTCAGGCCTTTCTTCTTGACCTTCTCTTCGCCGTCTTCCCCGCCAGGAGCTTCATTTTCGTCTGACATACAGGCCTCTACGTTGAAAAATCCTACACAGTTACAGTTGATATTAAGAAAGTTTGGTTAACAAGAGGTTGCCTAAAACATCTTTTCTTACATTTTTTATCACGTATTAACCATAATTTTTAACCAATAGGTTGGGCAGCGGAATTTTTTTCCTCACCTGTGGCTAATAATACCTACCCCTCTCACCTGCAGCTGCCATATATCAACATAACGCATTGATATTAAACGGTATTATTTTTGGCACGGTATCTGCATTAATTGGAGCAACGAATTTTTGCCCATGGCGGAGTGAATAAATGGAAAATGCAGTCTACGTTGGATTGTCGCAGCAAATGGCGCTAAAACGGCACCTTGATATTGTTGCAAACAACATCGCCAATATGAATACTACGGCCTTTAAGGTGGTTCGCCCTTTGTTTCAGGAATACCTGCAGGAAGATCCCTTTAAAGACGATATCGCATTCGTGCAGGATTATGGTGTCTACCATGACCGCACCGAGGGGTCTTTCACAGACACAGGTCGCCCCCTCGATTTGGCGATCAGTGGTGATGGATACTTCTCCATCGAGACTGACAAAGGCATTCGCTACACCCGTAATGGTAACTTCAAATTCGATCCGGAAGGATATGTCGTTTCGGCTGCAGGTGACTACCTAGTTGATGACCGTAACGGCCGTATTCAGGTGGATTTGACGAACCCAAACATCGAAATTTCCAGTGACGGCACGGTCAACCTTGGATTGGAAGACACTGTAAAATTGGAAATCGTTCGCTTCGATAACGAACAACTGCTGAAACAGGAAGGAAACGGTTACTACAACGCCAACGGCGTTCAGCCACTTCCTTCAGAAAATGCCCGTGTCCGCCAAGGCAGCCTTGAAGGCTCCAACGTGACACCTGTTTTGGAAATGACCACCATGATCGAAGTCATGCGCACTTATCAAGCCGCCCAGAAGCTTCTGGATGCGGAACATGAGATGCAAATGAAATCCATCGAAGAACTACCAGCGATGAACTAGGAGAGGATTGAGTAATGCGTGCACTAGGAACAGCTTCTACAGGTATGTTGGCTCAACAGCTAAACGTTGACGTCATCTCCAATAACATCGCCAACATGACAACCACTGGCTTTAAACGTCAGCGGGCAGAATTTCAGGATCTGCTCTATCAGGATATGCGCCGTGCTGGCGCCTCCTCCTCTGATGCAGGAACCGTGGTTCCCTCCGGTATTCAGATCGGTGTGGGTGTAAAAACAGCATCTGTTTACCGCATCACAGATCAAGGCGGCATGGAAATTACTGAAAACACTTATGATATGGCGATCCAGGGTGAAGGATATTTCCGTGTTCTGCTACCAAGTGGTGAGGAAGCCTACACCCGTGCGGGTTCTTTTCAGGTGAGCCCTACTGGTGAGATCGTAACTCAGGATGGTTACACGGTTCTGCCAAGCATCACCGTTCCACAAGATGCGGTCAGTGTCACGGTTAACCCAAGCGGCGAAGTTCAGGTCGAACTCGATGGTCAGGTTGCACTGCAAACCGTTGGACAGATTGACCTTGCCATCTTCTTCAACGAAGCAGGTTTGCAACCAAAAGGTGACAACCTTTACATGGAAAGCCCTGCCTCTGGCGCGCCAAGTGTTGGTGTTCCTGGCTCTGTCGGGTTTGGCACCATCCGTCAGGGATATCTGGAAACATCAAACGTAAATGCTGTTGGTGAGATTACAGCCCTGATCAGTGCACAGCGTGCTTATGAAATGAATTCCAAAGTCATCACGACCGCTGATGAAATGATGTCTGTTACGAACCAGCTTCGCTAACAGCTAACACTCTAGAATAGAGGACCAGCTATGAAACATATCGGTATCTTTATCCTGACGACCTTAAGTCTGATTGTCGCTTCTGTAGCGGCAGCAGCCACACCGGTGACTTTGAAAAACAACCCGGTTGTTGAAGGTGACAGCATCACTTTTGGCGACATTTTTGAAGGCGCGGGCGATAAGGATGATTATGTCATCGCAAGTGCGCCAGAGCCTGGAAAAAGCATCACTTTCAAAGCATCTTCGGTTGCATTTGTAGCTCGGAAACATGGTCTTGATTGGCAGCCAACCCGCGCCATCAGCCTGATCACCGTCAACAGAAGCGGCCAAATCATCCCTCATCAAGAGGTGAGCCTGCAAATTCGCGCCGCTTTAGAAATGGAAATCGGCACCGACATGTTTGATATGGACCTGCCGAACCGCTTCAAAAATATCCATATTCGGATGGATGAGGAGCCAACCGTTGCCGTTGAAAGCTTGGCCTACAACGAAAGCAAAAACAGCTTTACCGCAACGTTGCTGGCACCGGCAAGCTCTGACAATCCGAAGCGGTATCGGGTAAGCGGCAAATATTTCCCACAGGTTATGGTGCCGGTTACAACACGGCTGATCCGTAAAGGTGAAGAAATTACCGAGCGCGATATTGATATCAAACCAGTTCGGGCAAACCGTGTCGGCCGCAACATTATTTTGGATATTGGCGAATTAGTTGGTAAAGCCCCTCGCCGCTCTATCCGCACTGGCGCGACCTTTAACCTGAATAACTTGGGTGATCCTGTCACGGTTGCCAAAGGAAAATCCGTTGCTGTTATTTTCAAGCGCGGGGGTATTTCCCTTACCATGATGGGGCGTGCCCTGGAAAATGGATCAACAGGAGACATTATCCGCGTTGAAAATACCAAAAGCCGGAAAGTCGTTCAGGCAGAAGTCCTTAACGAACGTGAAGTCCTTATTATCACTGCCCAGCAGCAGCTGGCCAACCTACGCTAAGTGGAGGTTAAAATGAACCACACATCTATGAGAAAAATTCTTCGCAATATCACTTTGCTAGGTCTCGTCGCTACGCTCGCAGGATGCAACGCTTACAGCCGGATCGCTTCTATCGGCGCAGAGCCACCTCTGTCCAAAATTGAAAACCCGATGTCCTCAAAAGGGTATCAGCCGGTCTCTTTGCCAATGCCACGACCAGAGCCAGTTCTAAAACAAGCGAACTCTCTGTGGCGCCCTGGCTCCCGCGCGTTCTTCAAAGATCAACGTGCTAGCCGGATCGGTGACATCCTGACTGTCAATGTCCTGATTGAGGATAAGGCTACACTGAATAACTCAACATCCACGTCACGCTCCTCCGCAGAAACCGCTAATGCGACTTCTCTGCTAGGGCTTGAAAGCCAGCTTGCCAAAGTACTCCCAGAGGCAGTGAACCCGGCATCTCTTGCCGACCTTGGCAGTGAGCATTCCGTATCCGGTACAGGTGCCGTTGCGCGAAATGAAACTATTGAGCTGCAAATCGCTGCAATCGTGACGCAGGTCCTGCCAAACGGCAACATGGTGATTTCAGGTAAACAGGAAGTCCGTGTGAATTTCGAAAGCCGGGATCTATATGTCACGGGTGTGATCCGACCAGAGGACATTTCATCTGGCAACATCATCGAAAGCTCTAAAATTGCAGAAGCAAGAGTGGCTTATGGCGGCCGAGGTCACCTGAGCGATGTTCAGCAGGCCCGCTATGGTCAGCAACTATTTGATATCATCTTCCCCTTCTAATCTGGGAAGACAACCCCGAGAAAAGGCGACCAAAAGGTCGCCTTTTTTGATGCCTTATTTACCTTTGAAGTTTGGTTTGCGTTTTTCATTAAAGGCAAAAATCGCTTCGGCCCAGTCTTCTGTCGCCGCACATTGCGAGAAGCTTTCCGCCTCCATCGCTAGCTGTTTTTCCAGATCATTGACCATGGATGCATGCATCAGCTCTTTCGTTTTACCAAGAGCAAAGGTTGGACCACTCGCAAGACGGGTCGCCAGTTTTGCGGTTTCGACTTCCAACTCATCATCAGGAACGATGAAGTTGACAAGTCCGTATTCTTTCGCCTCTTCAACACCAAACCGATCGCCCAGCATGGCAATTTCCATCGCTTTTTTAAGCCCCACAATACGCGGCAGCGAATAAGAGCCCGAGCCATCAGGTGTTGCGCCGATGCCGATATAGCCCATTGTGTAGAAAGAGCTGGCACCGGCAATCACAAGATCACAAGCCATGGCAAGCGACAGTCCAAAACCTGCGGCTGCGCCCTGAACGCTCGCAATCACTGGCTTTTTCATACGGCGCAAAGAAACCAGTGTTGGCGTTAGATTATGGATACGCCCTTCAAATGCACGGCGGCGCTCATCCGGCTCTTTGTCTGCGAATTCTTTGAATGATTTGATATCACCGCCCGCCATAAAATGCTCGCCCTGACCTTTAATCACAACGCAGCGAATATCCGGATCCTGTTCAATCTCGATCAGAACCTCGTTAAGACGAGTGCGCATTTCAATTGAAAGCGCGTTACGAACCTCTGGCCGGTTCATGGTGATGGTGGCTATTCCGTTCTCAACTGAGAAAAGCAGATGATCAGACATATTTACTTCCTTGAGTTATTGTTCTTATTGGGAATTTCAGGCAACCGCAGTTTGGATGTTCTTCTGCATCTGAAAACGCCAGACACCATCCTCTCCAGTTACCCTGTGTAAATCACCCGTACCCACTAAATAGTGGCAATGGGATAACGCCTCGGCCATAGCAAGACCGATGTTATTCTCGTCAATTTTATCACCAAAGAGAACAGGCAGAAGCTCACGAACCTTTTTCGGCGAAACACACGCAAGCTTTAACTGGTTAAGTCTCTCTTTATGGTGATTTTCATAATAATCCAACTGATTATGCAAACCGATAAACACATCATTGTGAGATGGCAAAACCAAAGTATCTTTTGGCAAATGCCTAAAATTATCGATAGAACCTAAGAATTTACCCAGTGGGTTTGCATTCGGCTCAGTTGGATAGACGCCAATATGAGGACTGATTTTAGGAAGAACCTGATCGCCAGAAATCAACATATTCAGTTCTTCAGAATACAGGCACACATGCTCTGGCGAATGACCACAACCGGTAATAATTTCCCAGCTAGTACCCGCCATTTCCAAAATTTGGCCTTCTTCAAGGCGGTCAATGCTTTCCGTGTAGCCATAGACAATTTTCCGCACATTGTCATAACCGCGATCCCGCACGACTTGCAGCATCTTCTCACTGAGGCCCACTCGCTTGTAAAAGCTGATCACATGATCTGGCACTTCAGGC
>JAEPMY010000174.1 GCA_017643685.1 Sneathiella sp. | reverse complement strand
ATTAATTTTAACGCGGCTTTTGCCTTACCGAACAAACCACCAACAGATGGGGAGGCTGAACTGACCTGCAGAATTTGGACGCCCGGGAACATTGCTTCATATCGCTCTCCCCGCTGATCGGTCACAAGCGATACACGATGCCCTTGGCGAAGTAATTCCTGTGCAAGCGCACGTGCCGGGAAAACATGCCCCCCTGTGCCGCCGCTTGCCAGCATGAAATATTTCTGGGATTGGCTGGCCATGACTACACCTCCCCCGCACCGGCGCGCCGGCGGCTAAGTGCCAGCAGCATGCCCATCAGAATGGCCAAAGCCAACATGGAAGAACCACCGTAGGAAATAAATGGCAGCGTCATTCCTTTAGTTGGCATCAGTCGTAAATTCACACCGATGTTGATGATGGATTGAAGTCCAAACTGCGTCAACAAACCCGCACCAGCCAAAACAACGAAGAAGTTTTTCTCTTCCAGCAAGCGACTAAATCCTCTGATAACGACGAAGGCGAAAAGACCTAGAAGGATCAGGCAGAAAATCACACCGAACTCTTCTCCAACAACCGCAAAAATAAAATCCGTATGAGCATCTGGCAGGACCCTTTTCACGGATCCATCGCCCGGGCCAACACCAAAGAAACCGCCGGTTTGAAAGGCTTCCATTGCCCGTTCAATTTGATAATTATCCCCACCTTCAGGATTTAGAAAACGATCTACACGCTTGGAGACGTGAGGGAAAAATGCATAAGCGCCCGCCGCTCCTGCAATGCCTGCAACCAGGAAACCAACCACCCACATGATAGGAAGGCCCGCCAAAAAGAATTGCGCAAACCAAACCGCAGACACAACCAGTGTCATCCCCACATCCGGCTGCATCAACAGCAGACTAACCACAAGCAGATACAGGCCGATGGAGATCAAATTACCAGGAATTTCATCGCCTTTTCGCTGTTCTGCAAACATCCATGCTGCGACAACAGCGAAGGCAGGCTTTAAGAATTCTGTTGGCTGCAAGGTAAAGCTACCAAACTGGATCCATCGCTGCGCCCCTTTCACCTCTGGCCCAATGACAAGCGTGGCCAGCGTCAGAAGAACTCCGCCACCAAACATGATCACCGCCATCCGCCTGATCCACAGGGGGCTTAGGAGAGAAATCCCTAAAATCAGAATAAGCGCCATCGGCAGGTAGAGGAATTGGCGGCGCACAAAATGAAACCCATCAAGCCCAATACGCGTTGCAACGGATGGACTTGCGGCCAAAACCATCACACCGCCCATAATCAAAAGTAGAACAACCGCCAACAAGGTCCAGCGATCGACTGTCCACCACCAACGCCCAACTACGGATCGATCCAAACGAGAGAAAGTCGTCATGCACCCTCTCCCAACACAAGTTCACGGAAACGATCCCCCCTTGCTTCGAAGCTTGGGAATTGATCAAAGCTTGCTGCGGCAGGCGCTAACAGAACTGTCGCGGGCGCGTTACTTGTCGCCGCCGCCGACGCGTCGGCAACCGCTTTATCCAATGTCCCACAAACAGTGTACGGGACCTGCCCCTCCAATGTCAGGGCGAAATTACTGGCGTCTTCACCAATCAAATAAGCATGCGTCACGCGCTCAAACAATGGCGCAAGCGGGGCAATCCCACCGGCCTTGCCGCGTCCGCCAACAATCCAATGGATATTATCATATGCGCTCAGCGATTTTTCGGCGGCATCCGCGTTGGTTGCCTTGCTGTCATTGATGTATTTGACACCGTCTTTTTCGGTGATGAATTCCATACGATGAGCCAGCCCACCGAAAGAATTTAATCCGCTTGCAATTTCATGATCAGAAAGCCCCATTGCCCGGCAAACCGCAACGGCTGCCGCCGCGTTCTGCCAGTTATGTTGCCCCCGCAAGGTTTCAATATCACTGATATCTGTTTGCCAGATATGGTTAGGACTGCTGGCATCCTCCAGCAAACCGTTCAGAACAGAAACCCCGTTAGAGAGGCGTTGCTTGGTAGAGATTAAAATCTGCTGAGCCTCAGCCTCAGAAGCGATATCTCTCGCAATCTGCGTACAAAGGGCATCATCTGCATTCAAAACAGCAAAACTGCCATCCTGCTGGTGTTGAAAAACTTTCTTCTTTACAGCGGCATATCCCGCCATATCCCCGTGACGATCCAAGTGATCAGGGGTGATGTTTAACAAGACAGCCGCATCGGCTTGCCAACTCGGGGTGAGATCGAGCTGATAGGAAGAGAGCTCAAGTACATAAATCCCATCATCACTAAGCTCTGGCAGGTCCATAACAGGTGTGCCGATATTGCCGCCCATCGCGACCGAACGCCCCGCATGAGCAAACATGTGATGGATTAATGCGGTAGTTGTGGATTTTCCATTCGTACCAGTAATCCCAACAACCCGACCGCCGCGTCGCTCTTTCAGGAAAATTTCAACATCGCCGATAATAGAAACCCCAGCCGCAATCGCCATTTCCACAACAGGATGCGGTTCAGGGTGGGTGAGCGGCACACCTGGACTTAACACCAACGCCACCGCTTCTTTCATAACAGCTTCTGTAAACATGGTGACGCTTGCCCCAAGTTTTTGGGCCGCGTTTCGACGATCATCATTATCGTCCCATGCAATCACTTTCGCGCCGCCTTCAAGCAGACATTTTGCTGTACTTAGCCCACTATTACCGAGGCCAAATACCGCAACCGTCTTATTTTTGAAGGTTCGACTATGCATACTTTATCTCAACTTTAAGGATGCCAGACCGACCAGAGCCAAGATAACCGCGATGATCCAGAAACGGATCACGATTGTTGGTTCCTGCCAGCCTTTTTGTTCGAAATGATGGTGAAGTGGCGCCATTCGGAATACGCGCT
>JAEPMY010000049.1 GCA_017643685.1 Sneathiella sp. | reverse complement strand
TGGACAAGCGCTGCCGTTGAGCCAAGGGATGCCAACGCCGCAAAAACGCGCACGTGTCCTACATTCCCCAAAATTTTTGGCGTCAGCACAGAACCTAAAAGGAAACCAACATAGTAACCGGACATCACAATACCGGTTATGGCAGTTGGAAAGCCTTCGATATTCGCGCGAAGACCCAAAAGCGTGCCCTGCATTCCATTGCCCAGCATCATCAACCCGATGCCCAGCAACAAAGGCCAGCATGCCGCGAGCGCTTCTCTCATACTTATCTCTCCCTCAATTCGAGCCCCCTACTTAAGGGTAGGCGCTTTCATATTTCAAGGGTGCTTTTTGAATATCTGTTATGAAAGAAGCGCAGTGGCAAATAAACATCTAATAATTTTACTTAATCCGCCCCTTTCCAGTTGACGGAATACAGATCAAATCGTCGATCTTTCAGGTTCTGGACTGTCCCGTCATGACGGGCCTCCCGAATGTCATCCAGACGCAAATCTGCAAAGGCGACCATTTCCACATTCGGGGTGGTATCCGCGGCAATACCGTCCCGGGCAAATGGAAAATCACATGGGGATAGAATGCTGCTTTGGGCATACTGAATATCCATGTTGGCAACATTGGGAAGGTTCCCCACGTTACCGGCCATCGCCACATAGCACTGATTTTCAACCGCACGGGCCTGGCAGCAATACCGTACCCGCATATAGCTTTGCCGCTCATCCGTGCAGAAGGGCACAAACAGGATTTCCGCGCCCTGATCCACCAGATAACGAGACAGTTCCGGAAACTCTGCATCATAACAAATCAGTACCCCAATCGGACCGCAGTCGGTCATAATGGTTTGCAGCTCGTTCCCCCCTTCAATATTCCACCAATAGCTTTCGTTAGGGGTCGGGTGAATTTTGGCCTGCTGATGAATGGACCCATCCCGAAGGCAGACATAGCAAATGTTGAGAACATTACCGTCAGCGTCTTTGGTTGGGTGGGACCCGCCAATAATATTGATGTTATAGCTCACCGCCAACCGGCTCAGCAGCTCTTTCAGCGGCTCGGTATATTCGGTCAGCGTTTCAATGGCACGGGATGCTGGAATTTCTTCGTTCTCAATCGACAGAAGCTGCAAGGTAAACAGCTCAGGGAATAGAACAAAATCCGCCTTATAGGCCGCGACAACGTCGACGAAATACTCAACCTGCTTGGCAAATTCATCAAAATCGGTCAGGCGGCGCTGCTGATACTGCACAATAGACACGCGCACCGTGTTGCTGGCCCGCGCAAGCTGCTGCTCTGCTTGGGTGCCGGTGTCATCAATATATTTCAGGTTCCGCCAGACCATATGGGACGCGTATCCCATTGATGCATGATCATCCGGAAAATAGCCTGGCAAAACACCAATCGGCTCGAACCCGTTGCGCATCTGGAAACCAAGAACCGGATCGCGCAAAGACTTGTCCTGCACCATCTCGATATAGGTCTCGGCACTGCCAACCTTCTTCCAGCGTTTGGCCAGATTTGGAAGGCGGCCGCCAAAAACAATTCCCTTCAGCCCAAGCGCAACACAAAGGTTACGGCGTTCATTATAAAGGCGCTGACCAATACGGTTTCCCTGCATGTCGGGATCAACCATGATCTCGATGCCATACATCCATTCCCCATTTGGATTGTGCCGCGCGGCAAAACCGCCCCCGGTAATACTATCCCAGCTATGCTTTGCAAGCGCCAGTTTCTCCGGCAACAGACAGGTAGAGCAAAACCCGACAACCTCATCCTCAAACAGGACAACAAACTGCCCTTCAGGAAAGCGCTGAATATGCGCCTTGATCTGCGCGCGGGTATAGTTGGAGAGGTGCGGATACACCTTCTTGTATAGCTGCCGGATACTCGTGATATCGCTGATTTGTGTATTCCGAACGATCAGCTTCGGCTGGGCTTCTTTGACTTGTTTGGCTTTTTCCATATGAAAAGACCTTCGACATTAAACAGGCAAATTCGCAATCTGTTTTGGAGATTTATAACGCATATTACTTGAATAAGTAATGACCCATCGGTCTTTCTGGGCTCCCGCCTTTTGCGGGTCCATGTCCGTCTCTTGGAAACGCAGCGATATCACGCTTTTTCCCGTTGCGCTAGCGGGATTTTAACAGGGGCCTAAAATACAAAAAAGCCCCCTGTTTTCGCAGCGGGCTTTTCATATTCGTTGCAGTGAGAGACTTACTTTTTCAGCAGGAATTCACGGCCAAGTTTCACGCTCGGCACGCCATCATAGGAGATGATATCTGCGGTCGCGTATGTTTCTGACCATTTCTCCGGCAGGTAAGAACCACTGCCGATAACGTCAATCGGGGCGTTCAAACTGCCCATCACCCGGCATTTATCGGCTGAGAAACCAGACGATGCGACGATGCGAACCTTATCAAATCCAGCCTGATCCAGCTTTTCCCGCATGTGATAGATGGCAGCGGCGGAAACACCGGTCCCCACCATCCATTTCAATTCCTGTTCAGAACGATACTGGCGAATACCTTTTGGCATGTGGCGTTCCAGAACGGCGTAACTCTCAGCAGGGTCTAGCCCTTCGACAAAGCGGCCACCGTGGGTATCCATCCGAACGGCAATTTTCCCCTCGGCGGCAAGCTCTGGGAAGCGATTACAAACTGCAAGCGCGTCGGTCACTTCCCGGCCGTAATAATCGACCAAGACGGTCAATGCTTCATCTGGGTATTTCTCGACGAACATCTCTGCGGCACGGAGGGTGCTCCCGGCATATCCGATCAGCGCATGCGGCATTGTGCCGAGGCCCTTTTCGTTGCCGAAATATCCCGCGGTGCTGTCGTTGGCGTTGCCGATAAACCCAATGGCGCCATGATCTTTTTGGGCAATCCGGCCACCAACTGATGCCGCGTAAGCCATCATTTCCGCCATTTCAGAGCCCGCACAATGACGGGCATCCATAGCAAGAAACGCCGATTTTGGCATATTCTGACACATCAGATAAGCGTTATAGGCCGCAACGCAGGCAGGACCCAGCTTCTGCAAATAGAGGGTTTCCAGATCCACCAGATCAACAAAGCTGCCGGTTATATAGACAAGCGGCTCCCCGGCGCCGACCCAGTCGCCTTCATTAAAGCAGGGTTCAATTTCAAAGCGATTGCCGCGAAGTTCATTGATGCTATGGAGCCAGTCCAGCATTAATTTCGGGGCAAAAATAACCGGTCGCCGCATAAAAACGGCGTAGCAGACACGGACATCACCAAACTCACTGACGATCTGTTTGGTGCGGTTAAAATACTGGTCGGTATGCGCGGCGATTGTTTGATCAATCGCCTGAAGCGCATCCGATTTTTTATCATATTGTGTCATGGATAACGAGCTTAGGAGGCGATCGCCGCAACCTTACTCTCTCCCCTTTGATCTTTTAGCGTTTCAGCAATGAGGAAGGCCAGCTCCAGCGCCTGATTAGCATTAAGGCGTGGATCACAAGCCGTGTGGTAACGATCGCTCAGATCCTCTTCAGTCACTTCAAAAGCACCCCCCAGACATTCGGTAACGTCTTTACCGGTCATCTCGAAATGCAAACCACCAGCATAAGTCCCCTCAGCCGCGTGAACATCAAAGAATTCACGAACCTCAGACAGAATGCGGTCGAACGGACGGGTTTTATACCCTGTAGAAGATTTGATCGTGTTGCCATGCATCGGATCACAGGACCAAACAACATTGCGGCCTTCCTGCTCCACTTTACGGATCAGGGCTGGCAGGTGTTTGTCCACATTTCCGGCACCAAAGCGACAGATAACGGTGATACGACCCGCTTCATTTGTTGGGTTCAGTTTGTCGATCAGACGCAGCAGGGTTTCTGGATCCTGAGAAGGACCAGCTTTAACCCCAACCGGATTACCGACACCGCGCAAGAATTCAACATGCGCCTCGTCCGGGTCACGTGTGCGATCACCGATCCACAGCATATGTGCGGATGTATCGTAATATTCACCCGTGGTACTATCGACACGGGTCAGTGCCTGTTCATAGCGCAGCAACAACGCCTCATGAGAGGTGTAGAAGTCTGTTTTCGCCATTTGCGGTACATTTTCAGATTTAATGCCGCACGCTTCCATAAAGGCCAGTGCATCCTGAATGCGGTTTGCCATTTCGGAATAGCGCTCCCCTTGCGGGCGGCTGGCAACAAAGCCCATATTCCACTGCTGTACCTGGTTCAGGTCCGCATAACCACCCTGCGCGAAGGCGCGCAGCAGGTTCAACGTTGACGCCGCCTGAGAGTAAGCCGTCAGCATCCGTTTTGGATCAGGGATACGGGCTTCATCCGTGAAGTCAAAACCGTTGATAATATCACCGCGATAGCTTGGCAGTTCAACACCGTTGATTGTCTCCGTATCAGCAGAGCGCGGCTTTGCGAACTGACCGGCAAGACGGCCGACTTTAACCACAGGACGGTTGGCCCCATAAGTCAGCACAACAGCCATCTGCAGAAGGACTTTAAACGTGTCACGAATGTTGTTTGGATGGAACTCCGCAAAGCTTTCCGCGCAGTCACCGCCCTGTAGCAGAAAACCACGGCCAGCGGACACTTCTGCCAGCTGCTTTTTAAGGTTACGGGCTTCACCTGCAAAAACCAGTGGTGGGAATCCTGTCAGATCCTGTTCCACAGATTTAACCAGCTCTTCATCCAAATATGTCGGAACCTGGCGGATTGGCTTGTTTCTCCAGCTATCAGGTGTCCACTTTTCTGACATCGTCTTATTCCTTAACAGTCATTACGCACATTTATTGAGTTTATATTGCAACACACAAGTATTCTGTTCTACAGGCTTTTTCATCAAGCGCAACGGATATAACAGACTTTTGTGACAAAAAAGGCCGATTTCCAGTCATTTTGATACAAAATTCGGAAACCGGCCTTTAATTTTTGAAACTTATTCAGGCCTACTCGCCTGTATATTTCTCTCGCATGGTGACGATTTCCTCGGCCAATGTTGGATGCACACCAACGGTCGCATCAAACTGCTCTTTCGTTGCGCCCATCTTAACGGCAATGCCGATGCCCTGAATAATTTCGCCAGCATCAGCGCCAACAATATGAACACCCAACACCTTGTCCGTCTTCTGATCCACGATCAGCTTGCACATGGCCCGCTCACCGCCCAAAGTAATGGTTTGTTTCAGCGGACGGAACTCGGATTTATAAATATCCACATCACCGTATTTGGCGCGGGCTTCTTCTTCCGTCAAGCCGACGCTGCCAACAGGGGGCTGAGAGAAGACCGCGGAGGGCACATTGCTGTGATCAAACGCCCGTGGTTTTCCGCCAAACACGGTTTCGGCAAAAGCCATACCTTCATGCAGCGCAACAGGTGTCAGCGCGATCCGATCCGTGACATCCCCGACCGCATAGATGCTATCAACTGTTGTTTTTGAATATTCATCCACAACAACGGCCCCATTTGCCTTTGTCTCAACACCAACATTTTCAAGGCCGAGACCTTCGGTGTTGGCGATACGGCCCGTGGCATACATGATGGCATCCGCTTCCAGAACCGCGCCGTCTTCCAGCGTCACCTTCACGGCGTCCCCGACCTTTTCAATTTTGGCAGGGTTGGCAAAGGTGCGAAGATCAATGCCTTTTTTGCGAATTTCATCGGCAACAAAGCCTTGAACATGATGGTCAAATCCGCGCAGGATCCGCTCCCCGCGGTACAGCTGAACCACATCCGCGCCGAGACCATTGAAGATACCAGCAAATTCAACAGCGATATACCCGCCGCCCACAACGATAACCCGCTTGGGCATGTCATCCAGATGAAACGCCTCGTTAGAGGAAATCGCATGTTCGATCCCCGGAATATCCGGCATCATCGGTGTGCCGCCCGTGGCGATCAGGATATATTTCGCCGTGACCGTTTTATCGCCAACACGAACAGTGTTCTGATCAACAATTTCCGCACGGGACTCGTACAGGGTCACATTATTATTGGATAGGATATTGTGATAGATGCCGTTCAGGCGGTCGATCTCTTTATCCTTATTCTCAATCAGTGTTTTCCAGTTGTGCGTGGCGTGATTAACCGTCCAGCCATAATTCTTCGCATCTTCGAAGTCTTCGGAATAATGGCTGGCATAGACGAACATCTTCTTCGGAACACAGCCCCGGATGACGCAAGTACCGCCCACGCGATATTCTTCGGCAATGGCCACTTTTGCCCCAAAATTGGTAGAGGCAATACGCGACGCCCGGACCCCACCGGACCCCGCGCCGATCACAAACAGATCATAATCAAAAGACAATGGAGTTATCCTTCCTTAAAGCTTGCGCGCCCAAGCCGTTACTTGTCCAGGCCACCCAGACACATGTATTTCATCTCCAGATAGTCATCAATTCCGTATTTTGAACCCTCGCGGCCAATACCGGACTGTTTTACACCGCCAAACGGTGCGACTTCGGTGGAGATAATACCTGTATTGATGCCCACGATACCGTATTCAAGCCCCTCGCCCACACGCCAGATACGACCGATGTCCCGCGCGCACATATAAGCGGCCAGACCAAATTCCGTATCATTGGCAAGCTTGATGGCTTCTTCTTCGGTTTTAAACTTAAACAGCGGTGCCATCGGACCAAAAGTTTCTTCTTTAGAAACCTTCATTTCCGTTGTCACGTCAGTCAGGATTGTTGGCTGGAAGAATGTCTGCCCCAGCTCATGACGTTCGCCGCCAACCAGAACCTTCGCCCCTTTGGAGAGGGCATCTTTAATATGGTCTTCGACTTTCTGAACCGCTTTTTCGTTGATCAGTGGCCCTTGCATCACACCATCATCCAGGCCATCACCAACCTTCATGGCTTTCACACGTTCTGCCAACTTCTCGGCAAAGGCATCATAGACACCTTCCTGAACATAAATGCGGTTGGCGCAGACACATGTCTGACCGGCATTACGGTATTTGGACGCCATAGCCGCCTCAACCGCGTCATCCAGATCCGCATCATCAAAGACGAGGAACGGCGCATTACCGCCCAGCTCCATGGATGTTTTCTTCACTGTACTGGCGCATTGTTCCATCAACAGACGACCTACTGCGGTCGATCCTGTAAATGTCAGCTTGGCCACGTCCGGGTTGCTTGTCATCTCGCCGCCGATGCCTTTGGCCTCGCCGGTGACAACGCTCAAGATCCCTTTTGGAATGCCTGCGCGTTCTGCCAGTTCCACCAGCGCCAATGCAGAATAGGGCGTCAGTTCAGATGGTTTAATCACCATTGGACAACCCGCCGCCAATGCTGGCCCCGCTTTTCGTGTGATCATGGCCAGAGGGAAGTTCCACGGCGTAATGGCAACGGTGACCCCAATTGGCTGCTTCAAGACGATAATCCGTTTGTCGCTTTGATGCTCTGGGATGGTATCGCCATAAATGCGTTTGCCTTCTTCGGCAAACCATTCAATGAAGGACGCGGCGTAGGCAACTTCGCCTTTTGCCTCGGTCAGTGGCTTGCCCATTTCGATGGTCATCAAGCGGCCCAGATCATCCGTATTCTCAACGATCAGCTCGAACCATTTGCGCATGATGTTCGCCCGCTCTTTGGCGGTCAGGCCGGCCCATGCGGGCATGGCAGCTTTCGCGGCATCAATGGCGCGTTTTGTCTCCGCCCCGCCCATATTTGGAACAACACCAATCACATCGCCATTGGCAGGGTTGGTCACTTCGATCGTTGCGCCGTTATCTGCATCCAGCCATTCGCCATTAATATAGCCTTGCTGACGGAACAGGGATGTATCTGAAAGTCCAAGATTTACTGCGGCATTATCACCCATGAAGACAACCTCTTATTATAATTTCTGATTTGGCCGGGAGTTTAGGTGAACTCCTGCCCCCTCGCAACGTGTTATCCATGACAGATTTATCAAGTCAATTGCTTTTCCTTTAGAGCGGGGATAATGTGCGCAGCGAAACAGGGAAAACGAATACACGAAAGGGTAGTCATGGCGAGCGGATCCAAAAAAGTGATTTACGCAGCACTGGCAGGGAACACGCTGATTGCCATCTCGAAATTCGTGGGCGCGACGGTCACCGGCTCCAGCGCCATGCTAAGCGAGGGCGTTCACTCCCTCGTGGATACGGGCAATCAGGGGCTGATGCTCCTCGGCCTGAAACGCGCCAGCCGTGCACCCGATGCCAAGCACCCCTTTGGCTATGGCATGGAGGTTTATTTCTGGTCCTTTATGGTGGCGGTTCTGATTTTCGCGCTTGGCTCCGGCATTTCCATTTATGAAGGCATTCATGCCCTCTCCGCCCCCGAACCAGTAAAAGACCCGATCTGGAGTTATTCCATCCTCGGCCTTGGGATCATTTTCGAAGGATGGGCGTGGTCCGTGGCCTACAAGGAATTCAAAAAAGGGATTGGTCAGAAATCCATGTGGCGGGCCATTCGCCAAAGCAAGGATCCCACCATCTTCACTGTTCTGTTGGAAGATACCGCAGCCATGCTTGGCCTTGTCACGGCGCTTGTGGGGATTTTCCTCTCGCAGCAGCTTGAAATGCCCATGTTGGATGGGGTTGCCTCTATCCTGATCGGCTGCATTCTGGCCGCGGTTGCGATCATTCTCTCCATTGAATGTAAGGCGCTCCTGATTGGGGAGACGGCCTCTCGCGATACGGTTACCAGTATCGAAGCCATTATCCAGCAACATCCGGGCATTCTCGCCTTGAACGAACTGCTTACAATGCATTTGGGACCGCAGGAAATCCTCCTCAATGTCAGTGTGGATTTTGTCGATGGCCTGACCGTTGAGGAAGTGGAGAAAAGCATCTCCGACCTTGAAGCGGAAATTAAAAGCCATCACCCTCTGGTCAAACGCATTTTCATCGAAGTCCAGAGCGTTGCTGGACATCTTGCCAGTTTAACTGGAAAGTAACATTAGTAGGTCATATATATAATCTGTAATGATTCTCGGAGTTTGAGTTGCTTTCACTGCAAAACACCAGCTTTCGGGAGGATAACTTCCTCCATATCGAAAGAACGCCCTATCAAAGCGTCGACAGTCTGTCCACGGATGTCACGCGCGCTTTATTCACGTGGTGGAGCAGCTTTCACGACCGCAAGCCAAGCCGCAGCGATCTGGATATCGTGAGCCTGCCGCATCTGGCTCCCTACATCTACCTGATTGAGGTAAATAGCCCCTCTTCCTTCACCTATCGCCTTTGCGGCGAGGAAGTCAGCCAGCTGACAGGCCGCCCGTATCGCATGGTGGAAATGTCACCAACCTCCGACGTGCTGGAGGATCGCCTGCTATCTGACTACCTGATCACCCTTTTGGATTTAAAAGGCCCCTGTCGCTGCCGCGGCAGCCTCCGCCAAAGTGACACCGGCACCACCCTCATCTTCGAATCCACCGACCTGCCCCTCTATGACGAAACCGGCAACATCACCCACTTTGTTGGTGTCATGTGCGAGATGAAACGGTAGGGTTGATGGCCTAGACATTTTTTGTCTATTGATCATTTGTTATCTGATTAAGTTCCTGCCTAATCACCGATCGCAATGGAAATTTTCTGATTTCTTTTGACGTGACATTTACCAACCAGACATATTCCCCCCGGTCAGTATGTTTCTTTTCTTTTGCCATAAAGAAGGAAATCCATTCCCCATTGGCTGACATTTCCAAGCCGGAAAATCGCCCCGCACCCACGTCAGAAGCAGTTAAAAAATCGAGAAATTTTCCATCCTCGAATAGAATAATCCGCTCGCCCCAACCTCTCAGCATGGCAATCCGCTTCCCATCACTACTCATCACATGCTGATAGCTTCGGGTATCTGTGAGGGTCTTCGTTTTTGGATCCATAATCTTTGGGGTGTTTATGGCGTCAAATGCAATGGAGACTTTTTCAGTTTCAGGCTCAATAAAAACTGCATTCACGTCTCGCTTTTTGTAAAATTCTCGGTCTTTTCCCAGCAGACCATTCGTTGAGAGAAGCAGTCGACCCGTGTCAGTAATGGACAAGCGGCCATACCCTTCAAACGATGTGACCCCGCGATCTTCGGTGATAACGGGACGCTCTTGCCATTCCCAGTCTCCCGCAGCATCCTTTTTGCGTTCTAGCGTTCTTAATTCAAACAGGGCACCGAATTGCCTGTTATAAAATCTGGATCCATAAGCTCCGTTACTCATTAAGTAATAAATAACGTCGCCTCCTGGCGCCAACAACGCCCCCCCTTTGACAAGGCTACTTCCCTTCATTGGAAGAGATTTAGATGAGCTTTGAGATCCCCAGCGATATCCCCATGTAATATGCTTCATTTCAGCTGAGGAAATCTGTTCAACATCGCCAGCACTCAAATCCATAGATATAATTTGGCTCCCATATCGAACCTCGTCACAGATGGAAATATCGGGGCGATAACAATCTGTAACCATCACCATATATCGCCCTGAAAGATCAAAGCTGGGAGAGTGGGCTCCGACACCATAAGTCATAACTCTAAGCGGATTCAGAATTTTCGCTTCACTTTTTTGAAGATCATATAAAGTAATAAAAACGCGTTTTGTGCGGATCAATCCATCACTGAGCGAATATTGTTCCGCTGTATCGACAGCAAGGTATCTACCATCGGGGGACAGGGCCATGCCTATAATATTTAGCCCATCATAACTTTGTACCAAGTCGTCCACATACTTCGCCTGCTTGGCGTCGCGGGACACGCAAGCTGACAGCAAAATTATACAGGCAAAAAAAATTACGACACGCATATTCTCCCCCTAAACACTCCCCTCAGTTTCCACGACAAGGATTCTTGCCTCCCCTTGCGGGTGGGCGATGTGTTCGCAGCCGATGCCGGCGTAGAAGATGTCACCGGCGTTTAGGATAATCTCTTTTTCATCCCCTGCCTCGCGGTATTTCATCAGAACCGTGCCGGTGAGGACGGCAAAAACCTCTTCGCCGTCATTGACGTGCCATTTGTAGGGCTGATCGGTCCAGTGAAGACGGGTTGTGATGCCGTTCATGTTGGCAATCGGAACCGCATCCCATGCGCGGGTGCCCGTATATTCAGCCGCGCGCACCACTTTCATTGTTTTGTGAGTATCCATCTTGTCCCTTTATCCGCAAGTAGAGCGTCGCAGCCCCTGATCCGTTGAAATCTTGTTACCCATAGCATGTGGCCTGCCGCGCCGTCACGATCAAGTCGGCCTGCGCGGTGAATTCCCCGCCAAGTTTTGCCAATAGGCACCGGGGTGTCATCTACCCCTCCCCCACATTTCATAAAACCTTCACTTGCCCTGCTGCCATTACATCGATATATCGACGATCATCGATATATAAGGATGCACGTGATGACAATGCGAGTTGCGATTAATGGTTTTGGGCGCATGGGCCGGTTATTTTTGCGGGCGGCATGGGATCATAAAGACATTGAAATTGTCGCGATTAATGAGCCCCAAGGCGGGCTTGAAACGGCGGCACATCTGTTGGAATTTGACTCGGTCCACGGACGCTGGATCCAAGACATTACCCACAGCGGCGACACCTTGAAAATCAACGGACAGGCCATTCGCTTTAGCGATGCCAGCGCGCCAGCGGATATCCCGTGGCACGGGGATGACGTTGATCTGGTCGTTGAATGCTCCGGCAAGTTTAAAAGCCGGGACGCCCTTGCCCCTTATTACGCAAACGGCATTCCCAAAGTGTTAGTGTCCGCCCCCGTCAAGGAAGACAGCGCGCTGAATTTGGTCTATGGCGTGAATCATCACCTGTATGATCCTAAGGTCCATGACCTTGTGACGGCGGCGTCCTGCACAACCAACTGCCTTGCGCCGGTGGTCAAAGTCATCCATGAAAATTTTAAAATCCGGCATGGTTCCATCACGACAATTCATGATGTGACCAACACACAAGTGATGGTCGATGCCCCGCATAAAGATTTGCGGCGCGCCCGCTCTGCCCTGAATTCGCTGATCCCGACAACAACGGGGTCTGCAACCGCGATTTCCCTTATTTATCCGGAGTTAAAAGGGCGTTTGAACGGTCATGCGGTACGTGTTCCGCTGCTAAACGCGTCCCTCACCGATTGTGTTTTTGAGCTTGAAGAGAAAACCAGCGAAGCCAAGGTCAACGAGCTGTTTAAAGAAGCCGCGGCGGGCGACCTTGCGGGTGTCTTGGGGTATGAGGAACGGCCGCTTGTCTCAGCTGATTATCTGAATGATCCGCGCTCCTCCATTATTGATGGTCTCTCTACCATGGTTGTCAATGGTACTCAGCTGAAGATTTATGCCTGGTATGACAATGAGTGGGGCTATGTGAACCGGATGAGTGATATTGCCGCGCTGATCGCCCGCGAAAATCGGGCTTAAAACTGATGAGCAGTTTGAAAAACTATGCGATAGTCACGGCGTCCTATTGGGGGTTCACCGTCACTGACGGTGCTCTCAGAATGCTGGTGCTGCTGCATTTTCACGCCCTTGGTTTTACGCCGCTGGATCTGGCGTTTCTGTTCCTGCTGTACGAGGCGATGGGCATTGTCACCAACTTCTTTGGGGGTTGGATTGGCGCGCGCTTTGGCTTGCGTCTGACGTTATTTACCGGGCTGCTCACCCAGATCATATCTCTTTGTCTTCTGGCGGCCCTTCCGGATAATCTGACGCTGACCTTATCCGTTGTCTATGTGATGGGGGCGCAGGCGCTCTCTGGTGTTGCCAAAGACCTCACGAAGATGAGCTCTAAATCCGCGATTAAACATGTGGTGCCGGAGGGGCAACCCGGCGGCCTGTTTAAGTGGGTCTCTTTGCTGACTGGTTCTAAAAACGCGTTAAAAGGCGTTGGCTTTTTCGTTGGCGGTTTTTTGTTGAACGCCATCGGGTTTGAGCCGTCGTTGCTGACCATGGCCGCAGCCCTATTGGTTATTCTGTTATTCGCCCTTCTGTCCTTGCGAGAGGAAATCGGGAAAGCCACCAGCAAAATCCGGGGAAAGGATCTGTTTTCCAAATCAGCCAATGTGAATTATCTGTCTGCCGCGCGGGTGTTCCTGTTTGCCAGCCGGGATGTGTGGTTCGTGGTGGGCGTGCCTGTTTTCCTCGCGGGCACCCTTGGTTGGAATTTTAACGAGGTCGGCAGCTTCATGGCCTTTTGGGTCATCGGTTATGGCATCGTTCAGGCCAGTGTTCCATCTGTTTTGCGAAACACGAAAACCAGCGCAAAAGCCATTCGGGCAACGATCATCTGGGGCTTTATTCTATGTCTTCTCCCCCTCCACATCGCGGCGGGAATGACGGATGGGGGTGCCGCGTTCATCACCGAAAACCTCTCCCATCTGGATCAAGGAAGCTGGCTCATTGGCGGGCTGATTATCTTTGGGGCTGTTTTTGCGGTAAATTCAGCCTTGCATTCCTATTTGATCGTTGATTTTTCCGGTGCGGATAAAGTCTCGCTCAATATCGGGTTTTATTATATGTCAAATGCGTTTGGCCGACTTGCCGGAACGCTGTTATCCGGGCTTGTGTATCAATATTATGGGCTGACGGCCTGTCTGGTGGTATCCGCCGCCATGATTGCCGCCGCCGTTCTTCTAACCCTCCCCCTTCGCCAGGAGACACGACATGAATGACGATAAAGCGCTGAATATGCTGAGTGCCTTATCCCAGAAAACCCGGTTTCAGGTATTTCGCCTGTTGATGGCAAATGGATGTGATGGCATGGCCGCCGGTAAAATCGCCGAAAACTTGGCCGTTCCGCAAAACACGCTTTCCAGCCACCTGACGATTTTGACCAATGCGGGACTGATCACCATGGAACGGCAGGGACGGCATCTCATTTACAAGGCGGCAATTGGCGAAACACGTGATTTCATTGAATTTCTGGTGAGCGACTGCTGCCAAGGCAATCCGGAAATTTGCGAGCTGCCCTTTCACCTGATGAAAAGCTGTTGAGACACTAGGCGCCGCCTTTTTCGATATCCGTTATCTTTTTCTAGTCTTGAAGAAGAAGAAGATAGAGATAACAGCATAAGGCACCGCCCACCATATCAAGGCCAGGAAAAGATAGTCACCTTCTTTATCCAACCCAAAATCGCCGATAAAGCTGAGGATAAAAAGGGTGAGATTGCTAATAACAAGAAGCAATCCGATATGTGTCATAAGGTAAAATAGGGTCTTCATGGTATAGCGCCTTCATGCGCCTCCGGCAGTTCAAGGGTCGTTGCGTTATTCTTCATCAGCTTGAACTTTATTCCACAGTCACTGATTTTGCCAAATTACGCGGCTGATCAACATCGGTGCCTTTCAGGACTGCAACATGATAAGCCAAAATCTGCACCGGGATGGTGTAGAGAATGGGCGCCACAAACGGGTCAACCGTCGGAATTTCGACAGAGCCAATCGCCTTATCGCCCAGCTTCTTCATCCCTTCCGCATCGGACATGAAAATCACTTGCGCGTTTCGGGCCATAACTTCCTGCATATTGGACGCTGTTTTTTCAAAGAAATGGTCCGTTGGGGCCACAACGATCACCGGCACCGCCTCATCAATCAGGGCGATCGGGCCGTGTTTCAATTCCCCTGCGGCATATCCTTCGGCATGGATGTAGGACAACTCTTTCAGTTTAAGGGCCCCTTCCATCGCGATGGGATAGCCCGGGCCGCGACCAATATAGAGAATATCCCGCGCCTCAAATATTTTCTTGGCAAGCTCACGGATATCCTCGTCATGCTCCAGAATTTCGGCGGCGCGGGCTGGCACTTCACTGAGGGCAAGGCTCAGTTCCGCCTCTTCCTCATGGCTCAAAGTACCGCGCTTGGTTCCCGCCTGAATGGCGATACACGCAAGGGTCACAAGCTGACAGGTGAAGGCCTTGGTTGATGCCACGCCAATTTCCGGTCCGGCTTGGGTGTGGAAAACAAAATCAGACTCCCGCCCCATGGAGCTTTCCTCCACATTGACGATAGAGGCAATATGCTGTCCCTGCTCCCGCGCATACCGAAGCGCCGCAAGCGTGTCCGCTGTCTCCCCCGATTGAGAGATAAAGAGCGCCAACCCGCCTTCTGGCAGCGGCATGGAGCGGTAACGGAATTCAGAGGCAATATCCACTTCAACCGGCAGATGCGCCAGCTTTTCAAACCAGTATTTCGCCACCATTCCCGCGTAGTAGGATGTGCCGCAGGCCACAATGGTCACCTTTGGCAGGGTGTTCCAATCAAATGGCAGGTCGGGCAATGTAATTGTACGGGTATTGGGGTTAAAGAAACTGTTGAGCGTTTCGCCAATCACGGCTGGTTGCTCCATAATCTCTTTCATCATGAAATGACGGTGATTACCCTTACCGATCAGCGCGCCCGTCAGCTGCGTCTGTTTAATCTCGCGTTCAACTTCTGCACCGGTTTTATCAAAAAAGGTCGCGCCTTCGCGGTTGAGGACCACCCAGTCATCTTCGTCGAGATATGAAATCCGGTTGGTGAGCGGCGCAAGAGCCAATGCATCGGAGC
This sequence comes from Sneathiella sp., assembly GCA_017643685.1. GTDB lineage: Bacteria > Pseudomonadota > Alphaproteobacteria > Sneathiellales > Sneathiellaceae > Sneathiella. The sequence continues at coordinate 9,684 of JAEPMY010000049.1, read as the reverse complement.
CCAGGAACATTTCCCCATCCCCCCAACCAACCGCAAGCGGCGCCCCGCGGCGGGCACCGATCATCAGATTGTCATGGTTTTTAAAAATCACCGCAAGAGAGAAAGCCCCCTGAAAACGCGACAAAGCGGCGGCCATTGCCTCTTCCGGGGATTTGCCATCCTCGATAAAACTGCTGATCAGCCACGCGGCCACCTCAGTATCGGTTTCAGATTCAAGCTCATACCCCCGGCCGGACAGCTCGGCGATAATTTCCTGATAGTTTTCGATAATCCCGTTATGGACAAGCGCCAGATGCGGCGTCATATGCGGGTGGGCATTTGTCTCGTTCGGCACGCCATGGGTCGCCCACCGGGTATGACCAATACCAACAAGACCGGAAAGCGGTGCGCCTTCCAACGTCTCTTTCAGGTTTTTCAGCTTGCCTTCTGCCCGGCGACGGTCCAACCCAGTTGCCGTCAGCGTTGCAATACCCGCGCTGTCATATCCCCGATATTCAAGCCGCTGCAATCCGCCAACAAGGGATGGCACCACATCTTCTTTACCCAGAACGCCTACGATTCCGCACATAATATTATTACCTTAAATCAATGCGTTAAGATTATTTATTAAGTTTTGCCTTCATCTTGCGAAAGCGCGCGGCCCAACCGCTTTTTTGAATTTCTTCGGCCCGCTCTACCATCAATGCATCGGCCTCGACCTCGCGGGTAACCGTGCTGCCAGCACCGATAATGGCACCGTCCCCAATTTTAACAGGCGCCACCAATGACGTGTTGGATCCGACAAAGGCCCCGGCCCCGATATCGGTTTTGGCTTTATCATATCCATCATAGTTACAGGTAATGGTTCCGGCGCCAATATTCGCCTCCGCCCCTACGCGGGCATCCCCGATATAGGACAGATGACTGACTTTCGCACCGTCCTCAAGCGTGGCTTTTTTCAATTCGACAAAATTACCAACTTTCACATTCGGCCCAAGGTCGGCCCCCGGACGCAGCCGGGCAAACGGCCCCACTTGCGCGCCTGCGCCAATGGTGGTTCCCTCGATATGGGAGTTGGCTTTGATCCGCACATTATCACCAACGGTAACACCGGGGCCAAAAAACACATTTGGCTCCACCACCACGTCGCGGCCAAGTTTCGTATCATGGGAGAAAAAGACGCTATCCGGATCGATCAGGGTTGCCCCCTCCCGCATGGCGGCGGTGCGCCAACGACCTTGCGCGATCTTCTCGGCTTCGGCCAATTGCTCCCGGTTATTAACGCCTAAAAGCTCTTCCTCACCGCCAATGACCACTTGTGCTTTCAGCCCCTTATTCCGGGCGATCTCGACAATGTCGGTCAGGTAATATTCACCCTTGGCATTTTTGTTATCAACGGCACCGATCAGTTCGGCGATATATTTGCCGTTAATGGCCATCACACCAGAATTACAAAGACCAATGGTACGGGTCGCCGTGTCCGCATCGGCATATTCAACAATGGCGGACAGTGCCCCATCCTCGGCCGTTACCAGACGCCCATATTCCAGCGGATCATCAGGTTCGAACCCCAGGACAACAACCGCGGTCGCATCATCTTCGCGGCGCTTGTCGATCATCTTTTGAAGGGTGTCCAGTGTCATCAACGGCGTATCACCGTAGAGAACCAGCACATCGCCCTCAAAACCGTCCAGCTCTGGCAGGGCGGCGGCAACCGCGTGCCCGGTTCCGAGCGCCTCTTCCTGAACAGCAATAGTCGCCGGGGCCACAACATCCCGCACATTTTGCATACTGGGCGCGACCACAACAATGGACTTTTCCGCGTTCAATTCTGCAACCGTGCCAAGAAGGTGGGATACCATCGGCCGTCCCGCAATTTCATGCAGCACCTTCGGTTTCGCAGATTTCATGCGGGTTCCCATTCCGGCGCCTAAAATGACGGTTGCAATAGAGGTCATCGTGGTCTTCTTTCAAATTTCTCTGAAAATATGCTGATATTTATGTTAAATGCACTTTGTCATAAAGCTTAATCAACGCCAATTCAAACAGTGTTACGGGATTTTACACAATGTCATCACCCGCGTCTTTGCCTGCCTTGTTATTCGATCTGGATGGAACCCTTCTTAATACGGCTCTTGACCTGCAAGGGGCATTGAACCACTGCCTGAAACTGGCGGGCCGCACCCCCGTTTCCCTTCAGGATCTGGAGCATATGGTCGGTCAAGGCGCCAAAGTCCTGCTGGAGCGCGGATTGAACGCCACAGGCGAGCTTCTGGAAGGAGAGGCCTTTGATAATTTGATGGCGGAATTTTTCGACTATTACGGCAAACATCTGGCTGATGAGAGTTATCCTTATCCCGGCGTATTGGAAGCCCTTGATAAACTGGATAAAGACGGCTTTTTAATGGCTGTTTGCACCAACAAACCCGTTGGCTTTGCTGACGATATTATTGATCAGTATGACCTTCGGAAATATTTCCCGATTGTCACCGGCGGTGATAGCTTTGAAATCCGCAAACCCGATCCGGCCCATGTCACCCGCACATTGGATATGATAACCCCTGCCCGCACAGCAGGCATCATGATCGGGGATACCCACAACGATATCGACGCAGGCCGCGCCGCAGGCATGAAAACCATCGCCGTCAGCTTTGGTTTCTCCATGACACCGGCATCGGAACTAGGCGCCGATAAAGTCATCGACCATTTCGATGAACTAATCCCCGCCATCTATGAGCTGATTAACGCTTAAAAAGCGGCAATTCGCTGATTTGATGGCCGGAGGGGATTTGGCGGTTCTCGGTCCAGCTTTTGATGTCTTGCCAAACGGTGGGCGCCTGTAAATCCCGCATCAACAGGTGCCATCCATCTGGATAAATCACGATGTCCGCCTCTTTTGGCAAACGCTTTGCCACATCTTCGACGGGATGTTTGGGGATCACCTCGTCTTTCGCCCCATACATCAGCAGAAGCGGTGGCCGCTGTTTATCTGCGGCATTATACGCCCGGTCCATCAAACTGACCGCGCCATACACCACGCTCACCCGCGTCTTTTTGATAAACAGATCATCCGCCCCTAAATTCCGCAGCATCGAGATATTATCCGACGCCTGAATGCCCAGACCACGACCGGAGAAAGTCTGCTCGGGAAATAATCTTGCAGATACCCAAAGGACAGAGCGATAGAAGAAATTAAGCGACTGCCACCCCCAGACACCAGGAGCTGAGAGGATCACGCCGTCAATTTTTGGCATATCTGGATCAATTACCGACGACATGGTGACGGCACCGCCCAAACTCTCCCCCAGGATAAAAACCGGTTTGCCCGGATGGTCTGCTTTAACCAACTTCACAAAAGTAATCAGGTCATTGATCAGCTTTTCTTCGCCGGGCCAAATGCCCATTTCCTCGGTCGCACCAAATCCGCGCTGATCATAAGCATAGGTGGTGATCCCATTTTGCATCCACCAACTGGCCGGAAAGGCAAAGGCATTGCTGTAATCATTCAGCCCATGCACCGCGATGATAACCGCTTTTTCATCCGCGCCTGCGCTCCACTGGCGATAGGGCATTTCATATCCATCCGCCGCTTCATACGCACTTGCCGTCAGCGCAGGTTCTTGCACAGCGGGGCGCATCTCTTGCACCAATGGGGTGCAGGCAGCGGCCAGCAAAAGCGATGTCAGAAACAGAATTTTGATAATCAGGCGCATGGTTTTGTTGTTTTACGCGTTAAATAGTCAAATGGATGCTACTCTACTGATTATGATCAGACTATGAACAGATGGGCAAAATGACAAAAAACATACTCATCGCCCTTATCTGCCTATTGGCGGCAACAGGGACCCTCAATCCGGCCTATGCCAAAAAAATTCGCCCGGAATACAATGTGGGCGGGTATCTGAAATATAACAAGACCCCAGCTTATGAATTCTCCGCAAGCGCGGCGCCCCGCCCCTTAACAGTGGTAGACCAATCCCTACCACCGTCCCAGAAAGCTGTGTTTGATCAATATTTGAAAGACTACCCCGCGACAACGGCCCTCCTCGCCATTGAAGATGGGCAGCTCCTTTTTGAAGCTTATCAAGGCGTCGGACGGCCAAGTTCTGAATTTTTTAGCATGAGCATGGCCAAAAGCCTCTCCAGCATGACGGTTGGTATGGCGCTGTGCCGAGGGGATATAAAATCGCTGAGCTTACCCGCAAAAGAAATTGTCCCGGAATTTGGGGACGGCCCCTATGGCCGCTCCACCATCCGTCAGTTGTTGATGATGAGTTCAGGCGCCTATAAGCCGCAAAATGCGGGGCAGCCGGGTTTTCCAAATGGCGTTGGATTTAATGCCCGAAACGGTAAACCTTTCGGCGGGGCCAGTTGGCCTTTGCGCCTTGGGCAAGTGAGCATTGGCGACCTTCTTTGGGGTAAATGGTGGGATCAGATAACCCACAAAAACGCAAATACCCCCGGCGCGGAATTTGCCTATAAATCCGGGGACAGTCTGTCGCTCAGCAAAATTGTCGAACGGGCAACGGGCCGCCCCCTCGCCGGATATTTTGACGATCATATCTGGCGTCATATCAGATCTGAGGGGATCGCCCATTGGGAGACAGACAAAGACGGCAGCACCATCAACAGTAGCGGTTTTCAAGCCCGCGCCCGTGACTGGGCCCGCATCAGCATCTGGACGATAGACCAATATGGAAAAGAGGACTGCTTCGGTCGCTATTTGAAAGAGGCAACAGCCAATCAAATTCCTGTCAAATCCGGTAGCAGCTTCCGTCATTATGGATATCAATGGTGGGTGAATAACAAAATCGCGCCCGGTTTCTGGGCCCTTGGATATGCCGGGCAAATGATGGGCATTGATCCCACCACGCGCCGCATTATCCTGAAATTCAGCTACCGCATGGATCCCGGCTCCGGCATCCAGATATTCAAACTGCTCAAGGCGTGGCCATAACCTCTAACCAGATTAAATAAGCAAAAAGCCCGATCAGGCCCGCCGCGCATATCAAGGGGATGAGTCTCTGCGTGATCTCGTAATGCAACCGCCGCGACTGCTCGTAAGTCCGCAAAATATTGCTCGCCCGTAAAATGAGACCCTTTTGCCGGTCTTCGGGCAAAACACCGACATTTTTCATATGGCGCCACCCCAAATAGCCAAAGCCATTGGACATCAGGTTTAGCTGCCCCGCCACGGTATATAAAACCCCAAACAGCGCAATAATCCCGATCAGGATCGGAATATGCTGCTGATAGGCATAATACCAGAGATCCGGCAGATATTTATGCGCGTAATCGAGCCCGTAGGTCACGGCGGACATCACCATCCCAACAGGACCATCCGCGGTCGCTTTCCCCGCCGCCGCATCTCCCGGGCACCAAAGGGGCATTGCAATCACGCTGATCAGCAGCGCCAGCATGGCAAAATACACCTGTCGCCCCCATAAGGTGATATCCTCTGCGGCACTTAAAAAACCCGCGCGTTTCTGGCGGGCGTTTTTACCCTCATGATACATGCTGGATTTGGCGGGCGGGATCAGGTTGAGATTTTCATCCTGTATCATAAACGCATCTGGAATATTAACCGGGGCGTAGCCTGCCCGCTGATCCTGTATCCGGCAAAGGGCGGAGTGATGAATGATCATCGGCTCCACCTGAACGGAGCGGGCCCAATCCTCCTCATGGGATAAGCGGTGAATATTGCGAGGTTTAAAGCGATAGAACACGGCCGCCCCCTGCCGCGAATTATGCATCCGGCCCAGAGGGTCCGCCCACATGCGATATTGATTAACCCGATCCTGATTGAATTTAAGGGGCGTGATCGGAAATTTTCCGCCCGCGGCATGATCAATCATCCACGTAAGCGAATTAAACGCCAGCCGATCATCAGCATACCCACCGCCGCCCACATCCGCATGCATTCCGGTGAACCACACCTGCTCTATCCGCTTTTCGCCGCTCTCCGCCCCTTCATCCCACAAAAGCGGATGAAACGTATGGCGGGCGTCATCAATGGCAAGGGCCTGAACAGCCGCCTTCACCCGTCTGCCAAGGCGGTGGTTCCCGAATTTATATGGATATATATATTTATCGAGGACATCCGACATTTCATCCACGGGCAGGCCAAGGGCATCAACCGTGTCCCAAACACCCATAAATTCGATAACTTTCTCATCCTCTTGAACGGGATGCGTGAATTCGCGCTTAAAACTGTCCTTATCCGGCACCTGAAGACGCAAGACCTGATCGCGGACAAATCTTCCGACTGCAGACACTAAATTAGGGACGTAAAACCCCTTCTTTTTCCAATAAAGCTGACGATAGGATTTGTAGGCCAGACGGACCGCTTTTCGAAATCCGCGCTCACTGCCAAGCGGGGTTCCAGCAGTCTCACTCCATTTAGGGGCGGCAGGCCAGCTATTGATCCGCCCATCGCATTTAACGATCCCAACTGTGGCAATCAAATCGGCAAGGACCCTGACCGTATAAGCACCCCGGCTAAAGCCAAACAGGTAAATCCGGTCCCCCGGCCGATAATGGCGGCAAAGATCACCGTATAAATCCCGTACATTACGCGACAGGCCCCAGCCAAAAACCGCTCCAAGCGCCAGCAATGGCTTAAACCCGGATGTGCCAACCCCATTGTCATAGAAAACCAGTTGCTCCGGCTCCCCTGCTGTATCAGGGCTTAGGTCCAACGCATCATAGAGACGCCAGACATTGCTTTTTTCACGAGAGAATGCCGCGTTGCAGGTTCCATCGGACAATAGAATAATATTGCGGCCAGACTGGGTCGTCATGCCTCTCCCCCTCTTTATTTTTCAGCAAGAACAGGAGCGGACAAGACACCAACGGAAAAAACGACTGAAAGTGCCCCCGTTAAGGCAACCATTATAACAATATATGAGATTTTTCTCAAATTATTGATGCAAAAAAGGGCGATGAAAATTCACCGCCCTTTCATAAAATTAAAGTTGGCTTATTTGCCTTTATAATCGCCGTCCCGCTTATCAAAGAAGGCGTGAATGGCTTCCATATGGTCATCTGTATGATGGCTGATGGCTTGCAGACCTGCGGACATTTCCAGCAGACTATCAAGGCGCATATGCTCCCCTTCGCGCATCAGTTTTTTGGCCAGACGCAACGCATGTGGTGGGTTCTTGGCAATCCGGGCGGCCAGTTCGTTGGCAGCAGTCATCAGATCTTCGTTTTCCACAACCTTGGAAACCAGTCCCCATTCAAGGGCTAGATCCGCATCCACCATATCACCGGTAAATGTCATTTCCGCCGCGCGGCTACGGCCGATGGTGCGCGGCAGGAACCACGCGCCCCCATCCCCTGGAATAATGCCCAGCTTCACAAAGCTTTCAGCAAAAAGCGCGGACTTTCCGGCAATCCGGATATCGCACATGCAGGCCAGATCACAACCCGCGCCGATGGCTGGGCCATTCACGGCGGCAATGGTTGGCACTTCCAGATTATAGAAGGTAAGCGGAATTTTCTGAATGCCGTAGCGGTAAGAATTCCGGATTTCATACGGGCTGCCGCCAAACATCCCTTCGCGGTCCCGCATATGCTTGACGTTACCACCAGCGGAGAAGGCTTTGCCTGATCCCGTGAGGATCACACAGCGCACGCTTGGGTCTTCGTTAATCCGTTTTGCCGCATCCATAAAGGCGTCAAAGATGAGATCGTCCGACAGGGCATTGCGCTCCTCCGGCCGATTGATCGTGAGGGTTACAACCCCCTCATTCTGTTCGTAAAGTAATGGTTCAGTCATAGTTCGCGCACTCTAAAGGTTTTTTTTGATGTTGAAAACTGCTAGATGGGGAACGAACAGTTCTTTGGGCAAATCTTTTGGGGCCGCGTCACGGCACCCAATTCAAGGTGATTAACGTGAAGGTTGCGGTCCTCGGCGCCGGGATAACGGGCGTGACATCAGCATATTTTCTGGCGAAAAAAGGCTTTGAGGTCACCGTTTTCGACCGTCAGCCTTTGGCCGCAGAAGAAACCAGCTTCGCCAATGGAGGGCAAATTTCCGTCACCCAAGCCTTTCCGTGGAACAGCCCTGACCTGCCGGGTAAATTGGTAAAATGGCTCGGCCGTGATGACGCCCCGCTGGTGTTTCGCCTTCGGAATGATCCGCATATGTGGCGCTGGGGGTTGAAATTTCTGCTGAACGCCCGCCGGAAAACCTTTTATGAAAGCGCCGGCCGTGTCTTGCGCCTTGGATTGCATAGCCGGGATTGTCTGCATCAGGTGATCGCTGATGAAAATATCGACTATGACCGTCAGGCCCGTGGCATCCTAAAAGTCTTCAACACTCAGGAAGAATGGGATGACATGGCGGCACGCACCCAATGGCTGAACGATCAGGGTGTTGCCCAGAAAATGTTGACCCGCGAGGAGTGCATGGAGGCAGAACCTGCCCTTGCTGCGGCGACCTCAAGTTTTATCGGCGGCGCCAAATCCGACATTGACGAAAGCGGTGACGCCCACAGCTTCACCCTCGCCCTTGAGGCGGCGGCAAAACGCCTTGGGGTCAGCTTTGTCTATAACGCCACCATCGATCACCTTACCGAAGAAGCCGGCAGGGTTAAGTCTGTTACCGTGAACGGCAAGCCACTGGCCTTTGATCAATATGTGATGTCCCTCGGCTCCTTCAGTTATTTTCTCGGCAAAAAGCTGGGGCTTCATATTCCCATTTACCCGGTGAAGGGATACTCGGTCACCGTTCCCATTGAGGGGACAAATGCCGCCCCGATGATGAGCCTCACCGATGAGAGCCAACATGTGGTTATCAGTCGCTTTGGCGATCGCCTTCGTGCAGCGGGAACCGCAGAAATGAACGGGTATGAGGCTGCACCAAACAAACGGCGGGAGGATATGGTCCTCGACAGTGTTTTTGGGCTGTTTCCCCATGCTGGCAACCGCGAAAAGGCAGAACGGTGGTGTGGCCTACGCCCCATGAGCGTGGACAGCACCCCAATCATCGGGAAAACCCGATTTGACAACCTGTTTCTGAACACGGGGCATGGTCCGCTTGGCTGGACGCTTTCCTGCGGATCGGCGGATTTGCTGTCTCAAATTATGAGCGGCGAGAAGACAAATCTTGACATTCAGGACTATTCGCTGGATCGTTTCTAATCTCTTCGGTAGCCATCTCCTCTCGCTGCCCAATAACAAGAAACTGGATCAGCGATGACACCGACGCCCGAACTCACCACCAATTCTTTCAAAGGGATCTTCCTCTATTGTACGGCAGTTTTTCTGTTTGTGGTGATGGACAGCATCGTGGCCTACGCCAACCGTACTTATGATCCGTTGCAGGTGGTTTGGGCGCGCTATTTCTTTCATTTTGTGCTTTTAACGCTGTTTTTTGCGCCAAAACACGGCATTAACCTGGCAAAAACCGCAAAACCAAAATTGCAGGTTTTCCGCTCCATGCTGCTTCTGGGGGCGACAGCCTGCTTCTTTACGGCGCTGGCCTATGTGCCGCTTGCCGATGCCGCCGCAATGGGGACCACATCCCCGATTTTCGTGACCGTTCTTTCCGTTCTGATCCTCGGGGAGAAGGTTAGCTTTCGGCGCTGGGCCGCCGTTTTGGTGGGCTTTATCGGGGCCTTGATTATCCTGCGCCCAGGTCTTGGCGTTATGCATCCGGCCATGTTGCTCGTGGTCGGGATGGCGATTTTCTATGCTTCT
>JAEPMY010000183.1 GCA_017643685.1 Sneathiella sp. | reverse complement strand
GGCCCAATTACCAAAGGTAAAAGAGATTGTCGTATTTTTCGGAGTTGGTAATAATGTTTTAGAACGTGTAGAGGCTAATTTAGAAAATATCTTAATAGTCTCTGCTTCTAGATTATCCATATCCAGTTCGGCACCGGCACTGCCAAACATACCGCCCAGAATATCGTCAATTGTCGCGTTTGCTTCGTCAATGTCCTGAGCGATGATCACACCCTTACCTGCGGCAAGACCATCTGCTTTGATGACGATCGGCATTTTCTGGCTTTTCAGATATTCTTTGGCGGCGACTGCATCACTAAAACGCTCATAAGCTGCCGTTGGAATGTTATATTCGCGGCAAAGATCTTTCATAAAACCTTTGGAGCCTTCAAGTGCAGCGGCACCTTTACGGGGGCCGAATGCCGGGATACCCGCAGTGCTGAGGTCATCAACCAGCCCATCGACGAGCGGCGCTTCTGGACCCACGACAACAAAACCGATTTCCTGTGCCTGACAGAAATCAATCACTGCGTCGGATTTGGACGTGTCCAGTGGCACACAGGTGGCCATATCTGAAATGCCACCATTTCCGGGGGCGCAGTATAGTGTGGAAACCTGTTCGGAGCGGCTGAGAGCCCAGCAAAGAGCGTGTTCGCGGCCACCAGAGCCAATAACAAGGACATTCATGACAAATCGATCTGTATTTACTGTTTCGTTGTACCGGTGTGAAAGTGTAAGCTTCTTAGCACACAGTGAGATTGAGATGAAATAAGTTAATGAGGTCCCGTGTCTGATCCCCGCGCCCCTGCACCGTCAAACATCCACGAATTTACAGTATCGGAGCTCAGCAATGCGTTGAAACGTACTGTTGAAGACACTTATGGCCGGGTGCGCGTTCGGGCAGAAATCTCTGGTCTGAAGCAGGCAGCGTCGGGGCATGTATATTTGGCGCTGAAAGATGATAAATCAGTTCTGGACGGGGTCATGTGGCGCGGTAGCGCGCAGAAGCTGAATTTTCGTCCAGAAGATGGGCTTGAAGTTGTCTGTACGGGTAAGCTGACAACATATCCGGGCCGGTCCAAATACCAGATGGTCATCGATAGTATGGAGCCAGCCGGTGTTGGCGCGTTGATGGCCCTTCTGGAAGAGCGGAAAAGAAAGCTTGCGGCAGAGGGGTTGTTTTCACCTGAGCGCAAAAAACAGCTGCCGTATCTGCCGCAAACAATTGGTGTTGTGACGTCTCCTACGGGAGCGGTGATTCGGGATATCCTGCATCGATTGCGGGATCGCTTTCCAACTCATGTGTTGCTTTGGCCAGTGTTGGTGCAAGGAGAGACAGCAGCAGAGCAAGTTGCCACTGCAATTCATGGGTTTAACAATCTGACCGGTGAGGATAAAGGCTTACCGCGCCCTGACCTTATCATTGTGGCCCGCGGCGGTGGTAGTCTTGAAGATTTGTGGGCTTTTAACGAAGAAGTAGTGGTTCGGGCCGCTGCGGAAAGTCGTATCCCACTTATTTCCGCGGTTGGACATGAAACGGACACCACGTTGATTGATTATGCATCGGATAGGCGTGCACCAACACCAACGGCTGCGGCTGAAATGGCGGTGCCCGTTAGATCAGAGCTGCTGGCTTATGTTGAGGATATGGATCGCCGTATTCGCCGAGGGTTGACGCGGTCAATTTCAGAAAAGCGGGATCGCCTGCAAGGGTTATCACGGGGTTTGCGAGATCCTAAATCCCTG
>JAEPMY010000130.1 GCA_017643685.1 Sneathiella sp. | reverse complement strand
GGAACCATCATAGCTAATAGGCGGATAAAATACCGTATTTTGCATAAAAAATGCGTTATTGCGCACTAGACATTTTTACACTCAAATCGCCCTAACCATGAAACCACCAAATCTGTAACGTGGGGGAATAACATCGCTTACCTTCTTATGGCTTCAAAGCTTTCTCATTTAACTGAAGAACAACTTGCTGACCTAGTTGATCGATATTGCAACGGAACAGAAAAAGTTGTGGACTTAATTAGAGTATTCAACATTAATGCGCGTCCAGGTGATCTTGCTAGATTACTGCCTCCAACAGTTCATAAAGATCTTTGGTGCGAATACTGTAAAAGTCAAAACCTAATCTCTAGACAAGAAAGTAGAAGTGGGAGCCAATGGTCACGGCCTGCGCCAGAATGTCCAAAATGCGGTCACCGCAAAATTACTAACTGTAGGTGTGAAAAGTGTGAGCAAGCGCGATATGAGAAAGAAGCCATCATTGAGAATGCCAAAGTAAATCTTATTAAAGTAACATTTGATGGTTACGTAAATGACTTAGATGATCCAGAGCAGCTAGTTCTCAAAGATGCTATATATATGTTGAGTCTCATTAGGCATTCTTTGTCAGATGATTTAAACTATGTTTCTCCCTATGAACTCAAGCCTCAACCATTAGCACCTACATTTGAATTCACTAACGAAATTTGTAAGCACCTTCAATCAAAAGGGCTAATTCAGATAAGTGAATTGAGCAATGTCAATGCTTTTGAGTTTGATGAAGAAATTACTGTAATTAAAGGATGGTATCCTGATCGAGTTCTTTGGGATTTTTTGCCAATGCTTACCAATTCTATTCAAAAGGCTAGGTACATCGAACTGCTTGAAGAATTAGTTTTGGGTGAAGTTGAGCAAAAAGCATGGGAAAAAGATATTAAGGATTTTTGGCTTGAGATTGCTAAGTATGAGTGTTTCGAATATTTCGAGCATTTACTTAGTCAGCGTGGCTTTAACCTCAAAAGCTTTGGGCCGAAGACACATGCTGTTTTTGAAAATTTGCTTAAACGTTACGCTGTCTCACAGATTTTTAACCTTACCTGGCAAACTGTGCGAGATATTACAGACTATTCAGTTAAGTCAAATATGCCGAAGTACCAAGCAAAGAATATGTTTATCGGCGCTCTTCAAAGAAAAGCAGACAAGTTTCAAGCCGAAGGGTGGGAAGTTAAAAACTCACGACGAGACTTCAGGTGTCCGCAATCTTTCGTCAGTGCAACATTTTTTGATACCTATATTGGATTTGGCAAGGAAGCCATGGATATTGTTGTTCCATAAGCAAATAAGCCTCAAGGGATATTAATAGTGTCCAACGGCTGAATATAGTGTGTCTTCAACTTTACGCCAGAATCGATTGAATCATAAGTGAATGGAAAAAACTTAGAATAGCGGCATTGTTATTTTTAAACTGACTAGGAAATAATTTTATATCTAGTGTTTTTTGAGCATTTGGAAATGGTAACCAACCTAATTTCAGCATGTACAAACTTGCCAATATTTTAGTTCCCATACTTTTCCCTGATCAAAAGGAGTTTGGGATTTGCTTTTTATACTACATGCAACTATACAATCTGCGGATAGAATGCAAAAGGCGCCATGGTGGTATAAGTGTTTTCAGAGAGCATGTATTCAGCGGACTTTCGGTTAGACAACACTTCTATTGGGGTGGGGAAAGGATTTGATGTAAAGGCCATGCGGGCCATCGTCCGGCTGCGTAAGATGGATAAAGCAGATTACCAGGAACAGGAATATATGATTGACCTGTACAAGCACGCTCTTGGCATGCTTGAGGAAAATGCTCCCGCAGAGGACGATATGCCTCCTGAAGGCGATGCCTTTTAAGAGTTGAAAAATTAATTTCGACGCGCCCCCGGTTCCCGGAGTAGGCGCGTTCTTTTTGAAAAGAAGAGGATTGGAAACGTGAGCTTGAAATTACCAGCTGGTGTCGTTTTTGGTGAAGAATATCAGAAGCTTGTCAAAAACTGTAAAGACAACAACTATGCCCTTCCTGCGGTTAATGTTGTTGGCACAGACTCCATCAATGCGGTTATGGAAGCCGCCGCTAAAAATGGCGGTGATGTGATTATTCAGCTCTCTAACGGCGGTGCTGGCTTCTACGCAGGTAAAGGAATGCCGGATGCAACAGAGGCAATGATCTTGGGCGCAGTTTCTGCGGCTCAGCATGTTCATCTGCTCGCAAAGCATTATGGTATTTGCGCAGTTTTGCACACTGACCACGCGAACCGTAAGCTGATCCCATGGGTGGATGCGCTGATCGATCGCGGTGCAGAGTATAAGAAAAAGAACGGTGTTCCTCTTTTCAGCTCTCACATGGTTGATTTGTCTGAAGAGCCACTGGAAGATAACCTTGCCGAATCTGCTCGTTTGTTAAAGCGCGCCGTCGAGTTGGACATGAGCATCGAAATCGAGCTGGGTATCACCGGCGGTGAAGAAGATGGTGTTGGCAGCGATATTGACAGCATCGATAACAGCAAACTCTACACTCAGCCAGAAGACGTTCTTGCGGCATATGATGCACTAAACGAAATCGGTCACTTCTCTGTTGCCGCTTCTTTCGGTAACGTTCACGGTGTGTATAAACCGGGTAACGTGAAATTGCGTCCAGAGATCCTGAAAGCATCTCAGGAAATGGTGGCGAAAGAGCGTGGCCTCTCTGCTAAGCCACTTGATCTGGTATTCCATGGTGGTTCAGGCTCTGAGCTGACGGCAATTCGGGACGCTATTGAGTATGGTGTGTTCAAGATGAACATCGACACAGACACACAGTTTGCATTTGCAGAGGGTGTTGGTAAATTTGCTGAAGAAAACATGGTTGCTTTCCAGCATCAGATCCACCCAGAGACAGAACAGCCTCTGAAAAAACTCTATGACCCACGTAAGTGGTTGCGGATGGGCGAAGAAAGCATGGTTGAGCGCCTCGGCCAGGCATTTGAAGAGTTGAACTCAAAAGGGAAATCTGTAGCTGCTTAATCGCATGTCTGTCAGTTAATACCTTAGAAAGAAACCCGCCGAAAATGGCGGGTTTTTTATTTGGATCGTCTCAGCGATTAAATCACGCCGGTAACGGTCTCTTTTAACACGTTATCAACAACGGCTCTTAATGCTTCGCCGTTATCTTTACCCCCAGCTCTCGCGTCTTCGTAGACTTTCAGCTGACGCTCTGCCGAAGTGCCGCGCCTCACAATAGTACGGGCGTGATAAACCTCGTTCAGGCACCCAAGGGCGTCTGCATCTTCTTCCACGAGACCAATGATTTCTTCGATCAAATCACCAGTAGGCACCTGTCCCAAAATACCCAGATCGATCAATTTCCCTTCAACACCAAAGCGTTGCGCCATCCACCGGTTTTCGGCAACCAATGTACGCGGATAAATCCGCCACCGCTGGTTTTTCCGTCGAAGCCGATACAGCATCCGGAGCAAACTGGAATATAAAGCGGCAATACAAAGTGTATCTTCCATCAGCGAACACACATCCGTCATTCGCATTTCAAGCGTCGGGAATTTTGAAGAAGGGCGCAAATCCCACCAGATCTTACTGCCATCTTCGATAGTGCCCGCCTCAACCATCACATTAATCAGCCGTTGGTACTCCCCGTAACTGTCAAAGCGATCAGGAACACCGGTACGCGGAAGGCTATCAAAAACACTCAGGCGATAAGATTTAAGCCCGCTCACTTCCCCGCGCCAAAACGGGGACGACGTGCTGAGTGCTAACAGGTGCGGCAAAAAATAGGACACCTGGTTCATCAAGTCGATCCGAACCTCTGGATCTTCAATGCCGCAATGAACATGCATACCGCAAATCATGAGGCGGCGGACAACAGCCTGCAAGTCCTGCGCGATAATGTCATATCGCTCTTTCGCAGTATGTTTAAGAAGGTGCCAGTCCGCAAATGGATGCGTTGACGCCGCCATCAGCGCAAGACCATGCTTTTCTGCCACCTGCGACACGGTAGAGCGGAGTTCAATCAGGCTTTCACGTACTTCATCGATATTGCGACAAACGCGTGTTCCAATTTCAATTTGAGAGCGGAGAAACTCAGGTGTTACCTGATGATTTGGCAACAACTCCTGACATTCCCGCAAGATATCTTCAGGTGGATCAATGGCCAGATCCCGGGTTTCCGGATCCACCAATAGATATTCTTCCTCAACGCCTAAGGTAAAGTCCGGATCTTTCAATCTGCTGCCCCCACGAAATAGCAGTTACACAGTCGCCAGTTTTTTCTGAACCTGCAGGACCAGATCCGTCATCATACTCGCCCATTTCTCGGCACCATGATGCGTATCAATCAGATCCTGACGGATTTCGACAACCACATGCGGGATATCTTTTTTTGTCCCATGTTCATTCATTGTGAACCCAAGCGGCTCACGTGCGGAATATGGCTCATTATCCCCGACAACCAAAGACGCGTTTTTATTCAGGATTTCAAGCATTGGCAATGCCAGACGTCCATCCTGATCCCATAAAATTCCGATGTGCCATGGCCGCTCGAAATCATCCATGATAGGCGTAAAGCTATGCATGGAAATGACAATTGGCGTTTGGCTGATTTTAAGCTTCTGCTCCAGCACACGGCCAATTGCCTCTTGATAAGGCCTGAAATAGGTATCAACCCGCTTCTGCCGCTCTGCTTCGTCAAGCTGCTTGTTTGCTGGAACAGTAACTCCATCGCTGATCGGTGGGCAGGATGATGGATCATCTGGATATCGGTTCGGATCAATCAACAATCTTGAAAATTTAGAAAAAATGGCTGTCGCCTGAAGCTTATCCGCCATGCGGCGGGTCACATCTTCAATCCCGATATCCCATGCGATATGCCGGCGCAAAAGAGACGGATCTTCAATACCAAGTGTTCCATATTCTTCTGGAATATGGCGGCTTGCGTGATCTGCGATCAGGAAAATCGGGTTCTCGCTGTTTTCATTAATCAGCGCAAATGATTGAGACATGGGACAGGCTTGATTTTCAAAAAAATTAATGGAGCGATTGGCAATTTCAGCCAACAGCATAATCCATTTATTCTATATCAGCTATGCCAACGCTCTTCAATGGCGAGGGCGATCCCCTCAAAATCTGCGTCCTGCTCCATCATCCCGTCCGGCGCGAGCCACCAATCGGTCATTTCATTATTAAAATAACTAACGGCGTCGGCAAGCCCCTGCTGCTCCAACTCGTGCATTCGCTGAATTGCCCAATCATAAGTATATTTTTTATTGGTTGGCTTTGGAGAAAGCTGAATACCACCTTGTGGGATCGTTACAATGGTTTCAGATAATTTAGGCTCATCCCGATCCAAATAACGCGAAGACACGCCTCTGCTTGCTTTCAAGCGGGCATATTGTGCCGCGACGAACGGAAGCACATGAAGTCTGATTTCCGCGACACAAAACCCAATGGCTTCGGCACCGTAAATGGGAAGCCTACGCGCAAAGCGACGTAGTCCCATGGTATTTTTCCACCGAATTCGGTTGTGTGTGGCTATTAATCTCATGAGTAGAATTTTTGCCACCGCCGTGCTTAACATTTCCTTAAAAAGAAAACGTAAATTTGATTTCAAACAAAAATGGACATGAAAAACACAGACAACTGTTTGTTTTTGCAACGAATAAACTATTTCCTGTCATTGGGAATGATTTTCATTAACATAAAAACTCTATCGTCTTTTTATTTCCAGATCAGTTTTCAAACACTCATTTTTGATCGGCATTCAGGTATTTTCACATGCGACGTCAGCGAAAAACGAAAATTATTGCAACCTTAGGTCCTGCCAGCTCCAGCCCCGATATGGTGGAAAAGCTGCACTTGGCCGGTGTCGATGTTTTTCGTCTCAATTTTAGTCATGGGTCCCACGAGGATCATAAAGAACGCTATGACACCATTCGTAATTTGGAAATGCATACTGGTCGCCCCATTGGCATTCTAGCTGACCTGCAAGGGCCAAAAATCCGCGTCGGAACCTTCGAAAACGGCCCTGTGATGCTGGAAGATGGCGCAAATTTTCTGTTGGATATGAATGAGAAGCCGGGCGATCAAACCCGTGTTTGCCTCCCGCACCCTCAGGTTATGGCCTCCTTGGAAACCGGCACACGGCTACTGCTAGATGATGGCAAGTTGGAACTGGAAGTGATTGAAACAGACAACAAAACCGCCAAGTGCAAAGTGATCACAGGTGGTAAGTTGTCAGATCGCAAAGGCGTCAACATCCCGAACGCCATCGTTCGGATGAGCCCCCTTACGGATAAAGACCGCCGAGATCTTGATTACGCACTAGAACTTGGTGTTGATTGGATTGCCCTCAGTTTTGTTCAGCGGGCTGAAGACTTGGCAGAAATTAAAAAGATTGTGGCCGGACGCGCAGGCGTGATGGCGAAAATCGAAAAGCCTGCCGCCGTTGAAAACCTGAACGAAATCGTGGAGCTGGCAGACGCGCTAATGGTTGCCCGCGGTGACTTGGGCGTGGAAGTGCCCATTCAAAAAGTACCCTCTCTTCAAAAACGGATCATCCGCCTTGCCAATGAGGCAGGTAAACCTGTTGTTGTCGCCACCCAAATGCTAGAAAGCATGATCTCGGCCCCCGTCCCTACCCGCGCTGAAGTAACAGATGTTGCCAACGCCATCTATGACGGAACCGATGCAGTGATGTTATCTGCTGAAAGCGCCGCCGGTGAGTATCCAGTTGAAGCGGTATCCACCATGAACGTCATCGCCGAAGAAACGGAATGCGATGCGAACTACCGTATTGTGATGGATGCGGCGCACGCCAAACCGGAGGCCACAACCGCTGACGCGATTAGCGCTGCAGCATTACAAGTAGCATCAACCATTAAAGCGGCTGCAATCGTTACCTACACCACGTCCGGCTCAACGGCCCTTCGTGCAGCGCGAGAGCGCGGGGATGCACCTGTGCTTGCCTTAACTCCCTCGCTTAAAACCGCGCGGCGGTTAGCCCTGACATGGGGGCTTCACTGTGTTCGCACTGAAGATGCGAAGAACTTTGCGGATATGGTAGAAAAGGCCTGCAACATCTCCTTTAAAGAGAAGTTCGCCCGCCCTGGGGAGCGTGTCGTCATTATGGCGGGCGTCCCCTTTGGAACGCCCGGCTCTACCAATATTCTGCGAATTGCCTGGGTTGGCGAGAAAACACTCAGCACCAATTAATGAGATAGCGCCAGCGCCTCAGGTGCTGGCCCGCCGCTTGCCCAATCCAGCAACTCTACTGTATGGATCACCGGTAAATTCATACCGGATGCAATCTGCGTGATACATCCAATATTCCCTGCGGCGACGATGTCCGGGGCGACTCTTTCAATATTGCGAACCTTTCGGTCGCGAAGACGCGCTGAGATTTCAGGCTGCATCAGATTATAAGTCCCTGCGGAACCACAACAAATATGCGCTTCTGGCAGTGCATGAACCTCAAACCCAGCCCCTTGCAACAAAGTTTTCGGAAGCTCTGTTACTTTCTGACCATGCTGCAGTGAGCAAGCAGAGTGATACGCCACTTTGAGATCAGGTTTGAACCCGTCCACTCTCAGTTCAATCGTAGAGAGATATTCAGTGATATCTTTGGCAAGGGAGGCTACCAATTTGGCTTTTTCGGCCATTTCTGGCTCTTGCTCAAACAAATGTCCATAGTCCTTAACCGTCGTGCCGCAGCCCGATGTATTAATAACGATCGCATCAATTTCACCGCACCGCGCCTCTTCATACCAGGCAAGAATATTTTTCCGGGCCAATGCTTTGGCTGGATCTTCCTGCCCCATATGAAGCGGTAATGCACCGCAACAGCCACTTTCTTTTGGAATACTCACCTCAATGTTGTGACGTGTTAAAAGCCGAATGGTCGCGTCGTTAATCTGAGGCGAGAGAACCTTCTGCG
>JAEPMY010000110.1 GCA_017643685.1 Sneathiella sp. | reverse complement strand
TTACCTGTCACAAAAGTTTCACACAGCTTTCGTCATTCTGACCCTTTTGAAGCCCTATACCATGAATAGATATAGACATCTAGACAAATTTTAAACTTGTTGAGTAAAAAGAGAAAGGGCTGATTTCATGTCGGCACATGCCTCCTCCCCCCAGCAGGGAGATCGTCAACGTTGGATGGGCATCCTTGCAAGAAGCTCGGAAGCTGAACTTGCTTCCTTGTGGGAGCATTATGACGAGAAGAGAGAATATAGTTTCCTCCGAGAGCCAGAAATTGGCCTTGTGATGGTTCGTGGCCGCGCTGGCGGCACGGGTGCCCGCTTCAATCTGGGTGAAATGACCGTGAGCCGCTGCTCCGTCACCCTGAAAGACGGAACCATTGGGCATGGCTATGTAAAGGGGCGCAATCGCAAGCATGCCGAAATGATCGCCGTGTTTGACGCCCATTTCCAAACAACAGGCGCCGCCCCGTTTATCAACGAGTTGGCGGCAGAGCAAACAAGGCGGAGCGATCAAAAATCTGCCAAGGCGGCCGCTACTAAAGTTGATTTCTATACAATGGTTCGCGGGGAAGACTAATGACTGCAATGCATAACACCTCCCCCCTAGCCGGCTTTCAAAATGCCGCAGCCGAGAGCAACCATGTCTTTCGTGCCGTGCTGGATGCCATGTCTCGGCCCGGTAAAATTGTTGGCGTATCCGATTTGGCAGCCCCTGCAGGGCTTAACCCTGCTGCGAATGCGATCCTTTTGACACTTGCCGATATGGACACACCGATCTGGCTTGCAGATGAAATCGCGACTGAACAAGCCATTAATCACATTCGCTTTCATACTGGCGCAGAGGTCACGTCTGATCCATCTCGCGCTCTTTTTGCTATTGCCTCAGCAGAGACAGCGATAACCGAAATCGCCAAACTCTCCAGCGGCACACCGGAAGCCCCGCACCAGTCGGCAACCCTGATTCTACTGGTAGAGGACTTAAACGCTGCCCCGGCCATTCAAATGACAGGCCCTGGCATCAAAACCAAGGAAACATTGGGCGTCACTCCGTTACCTGATGGCTTCCTTGACTGGGCGCAAGCGAACAGCTGCAAGTTTCCCTGTGGAGTAGATGTGATTTTCGCATCTCCTGCGTCGCTTGCCGCCCTACCCCGTTCCAGCCAGATTGAGGTGAACTGATGTATGTAGCTGTAAAAGGTGGCGAACGCGCCATCGAGAACGCCCATAAATTGCTGGCAGAATATCGCCGCGGTGATCAAAACGTGCCAGAACTGGATATCCGCCAAATTGAAGAGCAAATGTCATTGGCGGTGAGCCGGGTCATGACAGAAGGCAGCCTGTATGACAAAGAGTTGGCAGCGCTTGCAATTAAACAGGCACGAGGTGACCTGATTGAAGCCATCTTCCTGATGCGGGCCTATCGGACCACCTTGCCCCGTTTTGGGTATTCCGCCCCAATTGAGACCAGCAAAATGCAGATCAGCCGCCGAATTTCGGCAACTTATAAAGATCTGCCAGGTGGTCAGGTTTTAGGCCCAACCTTCGACTACACTCATCGGCTTCTGGATTTCACCCTCGCCGCAAACGGAGAGAGTGAAATCACCACAGATGAGGCAGACACACGGCTTGATCAAAATATGCCGAGGGTATTGGATGATCTTTTGCGTCATGAAGGCCTCATCCAACCGGAAGAACGCCCAGAGAATGAAGAGCTGGAAACTGTTGGTGATTTGACGCGGGAGCCACTTGAATATCCAGCTAACCGGGATATCCGGCTGCAAAATCTGGCAAGAGGTGACGAAGGGTTTATTCTCTCCCTTGGCTACTCAACCCAGCGAGGCTATGCCCGCAATCACGCCTTTGTCGGTGAAATTCGCTATGGTGAGGTTGCCGTCGAGCTGATCCCTGAAGAGCTTGGTTTTGCCATCGACATCGGTGATATCGAAATCACCGAATGCGAAAATGTAAACCAGTTTAAAGGCTCTAAATCCGCGCCACCGCAATTCACTCGCGGTTATGGTCTCACCTTCGGTCAGAATGAACGGAAAGTGATTGCGATGGCGCTTGTGGACCGGGCTCTTCGCGACAAAGAGCTGGGCGAGGAAATTATAGCCCCCGCACAGGACGAGGAGTTTGTCCTCTCTCACAGTGACAATATCGAGGCCACCGGTTTCGTTGAGCATATCAAGTTACCTCACTACGTGGACTTCCAGTCAGAACTGGAATTGGTGCGCAAAATGCGGCGCGAGACCACAGAAAAACAAGCTGCACAGCAGGCAGCGGAGTAACGTCATGACAGAACAACAAACAGCAGATAGCTATAATTTCGCTTATCTGGATGAGCAGACAAAGCGAATGATCCGCCGCGCACTTCTGAAAGCCGTTGCTATTCCCGGTTATCAAGTGCCTTTTGCCGGCAGGGAAATGCCTATGCCTTACGGTTGGGGCACAGGCGGCGTTCAAGTAACTGCCGCGGTTATTGGCCCGGAAGATACGCTAAAAGTAATTGATCAGGGATCTGATGACACCACAAACGCTGTCAGCATTCGGAACTTCTTTGCCAAGACGGCAGGTGTCCCCACGACCGATAAAACGGCCGAGGCCACCCTTATTCAGACCCGCCACCGGATTCCTGAAAAAGATCTTCGTGAGGATCAGATACTTGTCTATCAGGTGCCGATCCCTGAGCCGCTTCGGTTCTTAGAGCCACGGGAGACCGAAACCCGGAAAATGCACGCGCTTGAAGAATATGGCCTGATGCATGTGAAACTGTATGAGGACATCGCGCGTCACGGTCACATTGCAACCACTTACGCCTACCCGGTGTTGGTCAATGATCGCTATGTGATGGACCCGTCCCCTATTCCAAAATTCGACAATCCAAAAATGAACGATATGGCAGCCCTGCAGTTATTTGGCGCAGGACGGGAAAAGCGGATCTACGCGCTGCCACCTTATACAAAAGTGAAAAGCCTCGACTTTGAAGATCATCCATTTGTCATACAGAAGTGGGATGATATCTGCGGCATGTGTGGTGCTGATAATACCTTCCTAGACGAAGTCATCCTCGACGATGTGGGTAGCCGCATGTTCGTCTGTTCCGACAGCGATCATTGCAATGAACGACAGGCTGCGGGTCACCGCGGGCCACAGAATGGAGATGCCTCCTACACACCGGAGGCAGCAGAATGAGTATGAATAGAGAAATCCTTCTCCGCGTTGAGAACCTGACCCAGATGTACGGAGATCGCATCGGATGTAAAGATGTGAATTTCGACCTGTGGCCGGGTGAAGTCTTAGGGATTGTGGGCGAGTCAGGCTCCGGTAAATCCACATTGCTTAACTGTATCTCGGCGCAGTTACAACCAACCTCAGGATCAGTCAGCTATAACACCCGCGCAGATGGCCTTAAGGACATCTACCATATGATTGAACCAGAGCGCCGCCTGCTGATGCGGACCGACTGGGCTTTTGTCCATCAGAACCCCCGTGATGGTCTGCGGATGAATGTCAGTGCGGGCGCAAATGTCGGTGAGCGATTAATGGCTGTTGGCGACCGCCACTACGGCAACATCCGAAACACAGCGGAGGACTGGCTCTCCCGCGTTGAAATCCAAGATAATCGTCTGGATGATCTGCCAAGCACCTTCTCAGGTGGGATGCAGCAACGCCTGCAAATTGCACGTAATCTTGTAACTGGCCCACGCCTTGTTTTTATGGATGAGCCAACGGGTGGCCTCGATGTCTCCGTGCAGGCCAAATTGCTGGATCTTCTCCGCTCTCTCGTTCGGAACCTTGGCCTGTCAGTGATTATTGTCACCCATGATCTCGCTGTGGCGCGGCTTCTATCTCATCGCCTGATGGTGATGCAGCGCGGCCATGTTGTGGAAAGTGGCCTCACCGATCAGGTGCTGGACGATCCCCAACACCCTTACACACAGCTTCTTGTCTCTTCCATCCTTCAAACCTGATAGGTCCGTTATGGAAATGCTTAAAGTCACGAATGTCGGCAAAAGTTTTACGCTGCACACCCAAGGCAGCGCCGAAATTCCTGTATTCAAAGATATCAACTTCAACCTCTCTGGCGGCGATTGCATTGCCCTGACCGGTGCATCCGGCGCGGGCAAAAGCACTTTTATGCGGATGGTTTACGCCAATTACGTTTGCCAGGAAGGGGCAATTTCTGTCTTTCATGAAGGCAAGTGGCTCAATATCACTGAGGCCTCTCCCCACGAAATTCTGGAAATGCGACGCTCTACGATGGGATATGTCAGTCAGTTCCTGCGCGTAATCCCCCGTGTTTCCACGCTGGATATCGTGAGCGATCCCCTGGTCCAAATTGGCGCCAGCGAAGAAGCCGCTGCTGATAAAGCGAAAGAGTTACTGGCACGTCTCAACATACCGGAAAATCTGTGGTCCCTCTCTCCGCTGACCTTCTCTGGCGGAGAGCAGCAGCGCGTCAATATCGCCCGCGGATTTATCACAGATTACCCCGTTATGCTGCTAGATGAGCCAACAGCTTCGTTAGATGCGGGAAACCGCCAGACGGTTTTGGATCTTATCGAAGAAGCCAAGATGCGTGGCTCCGCCATTTTGGGGATTTTCCATGACCAGGCTGCCCGCGATGCCGTTTGTACCGGTAGCTTTGATGTCACCCAGTACCGAATTGGAAGTTAAGATGGCAGAACAGATTTTCACAAATGCCAAAATCGTCCTAGGGGATGAAGTCGTCAGTGGCACGATTGCGATCAACAAAGGTCATATTACCGATATTTCTGAAGGGAATTCCTCTGTCCCACAAGCTCTTGATATGGGCGGAGACTATGTCATGCCAGGTCTTGTAGAGCTGCATACGGATAATCTAGAAAAACATATGACCCCTCGCCCAAAAACGGAATGGCCGCCAATTGCGGCCGCCGTTGCCCACGACAACCAGGTGGCAAGCGCAGGGATCACAACCGTGTTTGATGCCATTGCGATCGGAGATGTGCATGACGGCAGCGAGCGTATTCGCCGCCTCAATGACAGCATCAACAGCCTGACCGAAGCCAAAGAGAAAAACCTGCTTCGGGCTGATCATCTGGTGCATTTGCGCTGTGAAGTCAGCTATCGCGGCATGCGGGAGGCACTGGACACAATGTCCGGGCACAAACTGGTTAAGATGCTGTCCATCATGGATCACACACCCGGCCAGCGCCAATTTGTGAGCCTTGACGCCTACTACACCTATTATCAAGGAAAATATGGGCTAACAGATGATCAAATGCGCAGCTTTATCGAGGAGCGCAAAGAAGATCAGCGTCAATATAGCATCCCACATCGTCGCTATGTTGTTGGCACAGCGAAAGAATTAAATCTCGCACTCGCCAGCCATGATGACGCAACCAGTGAGCATGTCGCGGAAGCTGTAGAGGACGGTATTACCGTTGCAGAATTTCCAACCACAATGGAAGCTGCCAAAGCGTCCCACGAAGCTGGACTTGGCGTGATGATGGGCGGCCCAAATCTGGTTCGGGGCGGGTCGCACTCTGGTAATATTGCGGCGGGTGATCTGGCCAAAGAGGGATATCTCGACATTATTTCAAGTGACTATGTCCCTCATAGCCTGCTACATGGTGCCATGCTTCTCTTTGATGATTTGGACGATTATGATCTGCCTCGCGCAATTCGACTGGTGAGTAAAACCCCGGCCGAACGCGTTGGCTTGACCGACCGGGGCGAAATCGCCATTGGCAAAAGGGCCGATTTGATCCACGTCCATCACTCCCCCCATCATCCAGTTGTTCGCGGCGTTTGGCGCGAAGGTATACGGGTGTCCTGATGTCAACTGGTCGCTTGATTTTGGTTGTTGGACCAAGCGGTGTCGGGAAGGATAGCCTTCTCGACACAGCAAAAGAACATTTGGCTGATGATGATCGGATTATTTTTGCACGGCGCTATATCACCCGTGATGAGGAAGCTGGCGGAGAAGACCATCTTGAGATCAGCCCCCGCGATTTTGAACGGAAACTGGAAAAAGGCGACTTTGCCCTCCATTGGCAGGCTCATGGCCATCAATACGGGATTTCCGCATCAACGCTAAGAGATGTTAAATCCGGACATACTGTGGTGGTCAACGGATCTCGCGGTGTGATTGATGCCGCCCGTGCGCGATACCCGGACTTAACTGTGGCCTATATCACCACAGACCCCGATATTTTAAGAAAACGCCTTGAAGGCCGCGGTCGTGAGAACGCCGCTGATATTGAAGCCCGTATAAAACGCGCCAGTGCCTTTTCCATCGAAGGGCCGGATATCGTGAAGATTGATAATAGCGGCCCACTTGAAATAGCCGCGAGCGCCTTCGTCAAACTGATTACGCAGCTCTTATTGGCGACCGCCAGTTAAAGAATATCGTTTCAGTAATTCAAATGGTTGGCCCTTACCCGGATCCGCGAAAAGGCATAGTTCGCGGATCTTAAACGCGTCCATCGTCAAAGCTTCTGTCATCTGTTCCAAAAACGGTTTTACCAATTCGATCTGCGCTTTTGTCAGACTGTTAGTCAATGTCAGATGAAACCGGAACTCCTCCAACACATAAGGGTAGCCATATTGCTGCAGATAAGCTTCTTGCCGATCTGACAATCCACGCGCACGTCGTTTGGCAAGCTGCTCTTCTGATTGCACGCCCCGAAAATGATCAAGCTTTTGAACGATAGCCGCAGCAAGATTGTTTAAGCCATCAAATGGTGTCGTGGGACAAAGGCATAGAAACTGCCCGATCTGCTTTAAACTTAAAGGCCCAGTGACAATCGGCGCTAGTTCCTGAGCCAAATCTTGAAGAGCCTGATCAAGATCGAAAATGCTGTAATCCAGATGTAGGGCAAAGGGTGGCTTTAAGGTGCCATGAAACCCATAGCGGGCCGGATCAGAAGTGAGCTTTTCTAAGCCGGTGTCGGTACAGTTCGTATCGACGGGGCGGCTGAGTTTTTCTCCCGTTTGTGGATCAAACCCCAACCAGCTATTCCCAAAAGCGCCGAGGGCTGATCCAGCCTCCGGCGCATAATAGATCGCGTAGCGCTCATACCCTTGCATGTGTTACTCCGCCGGGTCGTATTTCAGGCAGAAGTCCTCTGCTGACAATTCCCGGAAATCTCTAAGGCGGGCTTCCAATTCCAAGTGAGACCAGTCCCACCATGCGATCCGCTTCAGTGCATTTTGTGTGATCTTATCGAACCGCTCCCGAAGGGGCTGGGCCGGAACACCCACCGCAATGCTATAGGGCGGGATATCTTTTGTCACCACGGCATTCGAGCCAATAACCGCACCGGTTCCAATGGTCACGCCGCCTTGGATAACCACCCCGTGACCGATCCAGACATCATGGCCAATTGTTACTCTCAAATCACGCCGATTATCAAAGAAAGAAGCATCATCCTCGCCAAGTTTGTAAGCATCGCTTCGATACTGGAAATGGTGCATGGACGCGCGGTCCATAGGATGTTGACCTGGGTTAATCCGTACATGGGCCGCAATATTTACAAATTTCCCAATGTCCGAGTAAATCACATCCCCATCATTCACGATGTAGGAATAATCACCCATAGTTGTTTCAACTACCTTTGTTCGGGCGCCAACCTCGGTCCATTTCCCCAGATTACTCTTTTCTACAAATGCAGATGCGTCAATGCTGGGTGCCTCCGACAGTTTTTTAGTCGGAGGCAGATTGATCGCCAGATTACTCATGTCACCATTTTCCGAAGGCGCTGTGACAGCAGGTCAAGTAGGCTGACACTGGCAATCACGATAATCATCACGGCCGCGGTTTCCGCGTAGTAAAACCCGCGAATATATTCCCAAAGTACCATTCCAATACCACCGGCACCCACAATCCCAAGAACTGTCGCAGAGCGAACATTGGATTCAAACCGGTAGAGAGAATAAGAAATCCAAAGGGGCAGAACCTGAGGGATCACGCCAAAGATAACTTCCTGCAACCCAGTGGCGCCTGTTGCGCGAATACCTTCAACCGGATGCGGATCAATGGCTTCCACAGCTTCAGAGAAAAGCTTCGCCAAAACGCCCGTTGTGTGGATCCAAAGCGCCAGAACACCGGCAAAAGGCCCAAGACCAACAGCCACAACAAACAGCATAGCAAACACCATTTCGTTAATCGCACGAAAGGCATCCATAAGACGACGAACGGGCTGATAAACCCATGCCGGCACAATATTTTCAGAGCTCAGAATACCAAGGGGGATTGAGCAAACGATAGAGAGGGCTGTTCCCCAGATTGCGATCTCAATGGTAATCCACATCTCTGCCAGATAATATTTCCACTCCAAGAAGTTGGGCGGAAAGAAACCAACCGCAAAATCAACCATGTTTTGGGAGTTTTCGAACAGGGCCATCGGCCGCATATCCGCCCCTTCCCAAGAGCTAATCAGCAGGGCCAAAATCGTGCCCCAAATCAGAAGGTTTATAAACGACCGCTTTGTGTCTCTGGGCGGCAGTTTAACAGTATCTGATGTCGGTGTTGCGATTGTCATATCTTACATCCTGAAACTTTTTAAAAAAATGGCGCCCACGAATTGCGGACGCCATCAGTCGTACAAATGCTTTCTTATTTATGCGCAGCAAGGATGGCGAGATCCGCCAGCTTTGAGTTGATAGCATTCAGCATTTTTTCTTTGTCTTCTTTGCCGATTTCAGCGTTTTTCTCGATTTTCAGCTTGTCTTTAAACAGAGCCAACTGACGGATCGGGTAAAGCTGAGTATTGTTGCTTTCCATGAAAAGACCCATACCGTCGGAGATACCACCGAGGACTTTACGAGCTTCTGCAACGTCACCAAGACGGCCATAACCCAAGAAGAATGCCTTGATCTGAGACTTCAGTTCACGGGACATATCTTTGCGGTAAACCATTGGATCGGATGGGATCAATGGAGAGGTCCAGATCACTTTAACTTTCTTTGCAATATTTGGCTGCTTCATCTCTGTACGGGCAACCTGCTCAGAGTTGTTAGCGGCGATATCAACCTGCTTGTTTGCTGTCGCGACGAAGTTTGTTTCGTGGTTAGCGTTACGAACAGTTTTGAAGCATTTCTTTGGATCAACATTGTTCTGAGCGAACACGTAGTAGCTTGGAACCAAGAAACCGGATGTGGAGTTTGGATCGCCAATACCGAAATTCAGAGACTGGTCACATTTGAAGATGTCTTCCAGTTTGTTGATTTTGTCGTTATCAGCCTGTGTGATGATGTGAGAATAGTAACCATTGCTGCCATCGGATTTTGATGTCTGAACGAACACTTCACCACCGGAGCGATCAACAGCTTCCATAGCGGATTTGTTACCAAACCAAGCAACATGAACTTTACCGAAGCGCATGGCTTCAATAACACCGGCGTAATCAGGCGCGAAGAAAGCTTCCACGTCTTTACCAAGTGCCTCTTCCATGTCTTCGATCAGTGGCATCCACTGAGATTTCAGGTTGGAAGTGGATTCAGTAGAAATAATACCGAAAACAATTTTCTCTGGATCATTCTCCAGTGGTTTGAAAGTAACTTCGGCTTTGGCAACACCGCCCACCATCATGGTGGCTGCGACTGCTGCTGTTGCAAGCATTTTACGGATCATTGTCGTCTCCAAGTCAGATTTTATAGATTAAGGTAATTAAACGGCAGCCATAGCCAGATTGTCTTCCATGGCAGCTTGAGGTTTCTCAAGGGAAGCAGGCGCATCACCAAACAGCTCAGCACTCTCCTCTCCATAAAGTTCCTTGAGGAATTCCGGGGTCAGTCGCTCAGACGGACCATCAAATACAATACGGCCATCACGCATGGCGATGGTACGCGGACAAAATTCGGTCGCATAATCAACCTGATGCAGGCTGACAACAACTGAAATGCCGTCTTCCTGATTAATCTTCTTCAAGGATTTCATAACCTTGCGAGAAGATGCAGGATCAAGAGATGCAATAGGCTCATCCGCCAGAATAAGGCGGGCACCTTGTGTCAGAGCGCGGGCAATGGCAGCACGCTGCTGCTGACCACCTGAGAGATTTGAGGCCCGTTTAGCAGCGTGATCGGCAATGCCCATGCGATCCAGTGCCGCCATTGCGCGAAGCTTTTCCTCTTTCAGGAAATAACCGATTGAGCCGCGCCATACAGGAACCTTGCCCAAAAGACCCATTAATACGTTCGTTAGAACAGACAGGCGTGTCACCAGATTAAATTGCTGAAACACAACGCCAACGCCTGAGCGAATTTTCCGCGCAGACCGATCAATCTTGCCGTTTTTCTGCATGACAGAACCAAGAACAGAAACCTCTCCGCTGCCTTCATCCCCTCTGATCAGTCCAGCGACATGACGCAAAAGAGTGGATTTGCCAGAGCCGGAAGCGCCAATAAGTGCAACCATTTCACCTTCTTCGATGTGAAAGGTTACCCCATCCAGCGCCTTACGGCCTTTTTGGAAACTTTTGTTCAGGTTATTTACGTCAACAGCTCGCATTCATGCACCCATGTCTGAATTTCTATGGGCAGGATGTTAGAAAGCGCGTCGGACACTCATGTGATGGTCTTGTGACAGAATGATTAATTTTGTCATTCCGTGGCTGGACATCCAGTAACCTTGTCTAGACAATTATAGCGAACATCAGTCTGACTTATGAAAAAAGGGCGGCAAATGCCGCCCCTTTTTAATCTTAGCCTATCCGTTTATACCGCTTGCCTTTCCGCAAGGGATTGCTCTCTAACGGGTAGATGAATGATGGCAGAGAAAATACCAACAGCAATTCCAATCCACCAGACGATGTCATAAGAGCCAAACTGGTCGTATAACGTTCCGCCAAGCCAGACGCCCAGGAAAGAGCCAAGCTGGTGAGAGAAGAACACAATTCCGTATAGTGTTCCCATGTATTTGAGACCATAAATATGCGCTACAAGCCCAGAGGTTAGCGGAACGGTTGCGAGCCACAATGAGCCCATCACAACCGAGAACACCAATACTGATGTCGGTGTCATTGGCATTACAATGAAGGCAATGCTAGCGATGGTCCGCCCCACATAAATGAGCGATAGCAGATATTTCTTGGAGTAGTTTTTACCTAAAGCACCCGCGGTGATCGTGCCAACTACGTTCGCCGCACCGATCACCGCAATCGCAAAAGCCCCAAGGGCCGATGTGCTGGTAATCCCGATACTTCGCATGATGCTGTCAGGCGCGATGTTGGCACAGACTTCTGTGACAAAGGCCGGAAAGTGAGCGGTGACAAACCCGAGCTGAAACCCGCAAGAGAAGAAGCCCAAGAAAATCATCGAATAAGAAGGATCATAAAATGCCTTCATCAGGATTTGAGACAGGCTTTCTTCCAACTCTGCTTTATTTGCAGGACTCTCTTCACCGCGCATAAGTGGCAGCAATACGAGGATCGCTAAAATAGCTGCAGCAAAAATCAGGAAAACCATGCTCCAATTCATGGATT
This sequence comes from Sneathiella sp., assembly GCA_017643685.1. Taxonomy (GTDB): domain Bacteria; phylum Pseudomonadota; class Alphaproteobacteria; order Sneathiellales; family Sneathiellaceae; genus Sneathiella. Next base: position 452 of record JAEPMY010000110.1, on the reverse strand, counting down.
TCAGCAAATAGTCCGCAACAGGCGGGCCTATAATCTGCCCCATTGACCCCGCAGCGGTCGCGATACCAAGAGCCATAGACCGATTTTCATCAGACGCCGCACGCCCTACAACGGCCAAAATGACACCAAAACCGGTACCCGCCACGCCAAAACCAACCAAAATTTCATAGAATTGGTGTTCAAGCGGGGTTACGGCAAAACTGGAAAGTACAAGGCCTAACGCGTAGACAATCGCCCCTAAGATAATAGCTTTCCGTTCCCCGAACTTCTCTGCAAAGGCCCCAAAAATTGGCTGCCCAACACCCCAAGCAAGGTTTTGGATAGGTTATCCACCTATAACGACCGGGCGCCGGGCGATCCGGTTCCCCGGCTGAACACTCATGTCGATATTCTGGACTGGAAGCAGAAACGGGCGACCGGGCGCGCCGCCTTCATCGGCGAGGACGCCGCCT
>JAEPMY010000168.1 GCA_017643685.1 Sneathiella sp. | reverse complement strand
CATTTGCCGCCAAAGATCCGATCAACCGCTGGATTGTGGGCGAGGTTGCCAAATGCGAAGAGGCCGTTCGCGAAGCCTTGGAAGGGGAGCGGGATGGCTATCGCTTTAACGATGCCTCTAACGCCATCTACTCTTTCACATGGAATGTTTTCTGTGACTGGTATCTGGAATTTGCGAAAATTCCGTTCCAAGGGGATGACGAGGCTGTCAAAGCGGAAACCCGCTCAACAGCGGCTTGGGTTCTGGATCAGATTTTGAAAATCCTGCATCCGTTCATGCCATTTGTCACCGAAGAGCTGTGGGGCAACCTGGGCGCGGCGCGGGCGGCTGATCTGGTTGTCAGTGACTGGCCTGTTTATCCAGAAGGGGCCGTTGATGCGGCCGCGGATGACGAGATGAACTGGGTTCAGGGCTTGATCACTGGTATCCGCGGTGTTCGAAGTGAGATGAACGTTCCGGCTGGCGCAAAAATTCCGCTGATCTTCAACGAGGGCAGTGCTGATCATCAGGCGCGCCTTGCGCGTCATTGGGATATCATCTCCCGTCTTGCCCGTCTTGAAAGCCAAGCGGTTGATGCAGAATTGCCAAAAGGATCTCTGCAATTTGTGCATGATGGTGCAACTGTTGCGCTGCCGCTTGCGGGTGCCATGGATCTGGACGCGGAAAAAGCCCGCCTTCAGAAAGAAATTGGCAAGTTGGGTGGTTACATCACGGGCCTGAACAAAAAACTCGGTAACGAGAAATTTGTCAGCAGCGCCCCGGAGCATGTGGTCGCCGGGGAGCGTGAAAAACTTGCCGAAGCTGAGGTTAAACTCGCCAAACTGAACGAAGCAGCCGATCGCCTGAACGAGCTGTAAAAGATACATCCGCTGCGGTTTCGCCGCAGCGGTACCCCTTTTCAAGGGATATGTGAGTTATACTTAATCCTTGAAAAATGACTGATTTCTCGCTATCTTTAAGAGAGAAAATGCGCAGTTTTGCGCAATGTTGGAGTATATTTCAGACTAATCATGGTGTCATTTATCAAACAATTGATAGAGCCGTCCACGGGTGAGGTTGATGCAGGGCAGTATAAATCGCTGCGTGTTGTCGGCCGGGGAACCGTTTTGCTTGACCCCAAGGAAGTTCTGGACAGTGAAGAGTTTAAGGAAGCGCGGCAACTCGCCAAGGCGATTGTCGAAAAAAGTTACGTTAAATCCTGATCTGTTGAGGTGGCATGTATCTTCTCCTGATCCTGCCAACCTTGGTTTCTGGCTTTCTCGCCTGCCATATTCACCCTGAAAATAAAGCAAAACTGCACCGATATCAGGGACAATACCTGTATCTGAAAAGCGCTGAAATGGGCTTGAAATGCTTTGGGATTGCGCTGCTGATCAGTTTTTTAGCCCACCTGCTGATCCCGGATACTGGTAAAATCTATACATTCGAATTTAGTCTGCAGCTTGGCCCCTACATGGCGTCCAAGCTCGCTGAAATGGGTGTGAAAACGGATGAAGCCCTGTTACTTGCCTGGGTTGTCATCCTCTCTGTGCTTACCTTTTTCTCCGCCTATATTCTGCAAGCGATTGCCTGTATTCGCCTGATGCATAAATATGGTGCGGATAAAGTCGGGGTCGGGGTGACGGGGGCCGTGTTAGAGGACAGCCCGCTGGATAAGCTGCTTTTCTCCCTCATGCAGCAAAAGAAGAAATTCGTTATGCTCTCTTTGAGCGATCGCAAGGTGTATGTCGGAAAAGTCATCAGTATGGGGGAGCCCTCAGAAACCGGGGGCATGGACCAGGATATTTCCCTCATCCCGTTGATGAGCGGTTATCGAGATGAAAAAAATCTCAAAGTGGATTTCGTCACCTTTTATGATGAGGTGGAAGGCGAGTTTTATCTCACCATCCGTCAGGAAATGATCGTTTCCGCTACGGAGTTCAATTTCAAGGCCTATAAAGATTGGAACAGGTCCCCACAGGTCGAGGAAGAGATGAGTGAACCCAAACCTTTCTGGTTGAAGTAACGCTTAACAATCCAGCTTAACTGGGCTAAGTGATAATTTAGGTTTGTTAAATAAGCTTTCTGTGATCCTCCCTACATAAAGAATGTTTGATGCCCTACATAATATGGGGTAGGTTCTGAGGCTTAATATCTCCGGTAGGATCCCCATGACAGATACGACACCTGCGCGATTTTCGCGCCTTTTTCTTGTTATTCTCGTTTTGATCAGTATGTGCGGTCCGCTTGGTATGAATATCGTTCTACCATCACTGTCCGCGTATCAGGTCGAGTTTAACACAGATTATGCCACCTCTCAGCTGGCGTTGACCTTTTATCTGGTTGCGGTGGCGGTGGGGCAGTTGGTGCATGGGCCTTTGTCGGATCAGCTGGGCCGGCGAACCGTTGTGCTGGCTGGGCTTGGGATTATGTTTGTCGGCTGTTTAATCTGCCTGTTTGCTACATCGGTGGAGATGCTCATCGGCGGCCGTATGATCATGGCCTTTGGGGCCTGTTCTGGCATGGTGATGGGGCGTTCGATGGTGCGGGATCGGTATGATACGACGTCCGCCGCCAAGATGATTGCCTATCTGACAATGGCAATCGTTCTGGCGCCGACTTTGGCGCCGCTGCTGGGTGGGGTATTACAAGATACCTTCGGCTGGCAGTCGCAGTTTATCTTTATGATCCTCTTGGGCGGGCTGGTGTTTGCCATTTCGGCGACAAAGCTTGAAGAAACGCTGCCCCCTGAAAAGCGCCGCGCCGCCAAATTCAAAGATCTGTTTCTGTCGTTTGGCGTGTTGATCCGCAATCCTGAATTTTGCGCCTATGCCTTTCAGGTAAGCTTTTCCACATCGGCCTATTTCGCGTTTCTAGGCGCGTCGTCATTTGTGGTGATTGATCTGATGGGGCAGTCGGCAACGACGCTGGGCGTCTATTTCGTACTGGTCTCAGCATTTTATATTCTCGGAAATTTTGGCACCGCGCGCTTGTCTGGACGCCTTGGAGTTCGAAAGCTGGTGACCATTGGCGGATGTATCGCCATTACGGGACCTGTCCTGATGATCTCGTGGGAGCTTGCCTATGGCCTCACCACGCCTGTCTTCTTTGGCATGATGGGATTGGTGGCGCTTGGCAACGGTTTCTGTATTTCCTCTGGCCTTGCGGCGGCTGTTGGCGCGGATCCAGAGCGGGTAGGGGCCGCCTCCGGTCTTGCCGGTGCCATGCAAATTGGCCTCGGCTCCCTTAGTACTTTCGTTGCAGGTTACACCCTGACCCTCGTTGGCGACAGTATTATGCCACTTCTTCTTGTAATGCTGTTCTGTGTGGTATTTGCCCTGCTCACATTCTTACTCGCCCTTGGAATCAAACACCGGTCGGTCGCTGTTTAACCGAAAT
>JAEPMY010000094.1 GCA_017643685.1 Sneathiella sp. | reverse complement strand
GAAGAACCAGTCAGAAGAGGCAGAGTAGCCGCCATCTTCAAATGTCCCTGCAAGGGCGCCGGCATCATCAGGGGCCCAGAAAGGGCTGAAGCTGCCAATAAAGCCTGTGACATCCATATACATCAGGTTATAGCCAACCAGATAGAAGGTCAGGCCGGATACGGAATAAAGGGCGATGTTTTTCAAACAGATGGTGGCAGTGTTCTTTTTGCGAACAAGGCCCGCCTCCAGCATGGCAAAACCGGCGGCCATCCACATGACCAATGCGCCGTTTACCAGAAATGAGAAAGAGTTGAGAATGTAGGCGGTTTCTCCGTCAACAGCGGCATGTGCCGCGCCGGGAAGGATCGCCATTAGGGCAGCGCCTGCCGCCAGAAGATATTTGTTGGTTTTCATCTTGCTCATGGGAACTCTCCTAGAGGGCTTCTGCGTCTGTTTCGCCAGTCCGGATCCGGGTGACGCTACTCAGTTCATAGACAAAAATTTTGCCATCCCCGATTTGTCCGGTTTTGGCTGTGGTCATGATGGTTTCAACGGCCTGTTCGACCAGTTCATCTTTAACCGCCAGTTCGATTTTGATTTTTGGCAGGAAGGAAATGGCATATTCCGCCCCGCGATAGATTTCCGTATGTCCTTTTTGCCGTCCAAAGCCTTTGACTTCGGTGGCAGTCAAGCCTTCAATCCCAATGCTGGTGAGTGCATCACGCACATCCTCCAGTTTGAAAGGCTTGATGATGGCCATTACCATTTTCATTTTAACACCTCTTGGGCTGCACCTTATTATTGGCCGTTAGACGACCGGATGCCTATTGCTCTTCAAGAGGTGTGCCAGTTTATAAAAATATAATTAAAACAATTAGGTAAAGAAAAACCGCCCAAAAAATAGGCGGTTTACCTTTTGTTAAAGTGATTAAAAAATGATCACTGATTAAATTTTGAGCATTACATCTTTAGGGCGTCTTCTGCTGCCTTACTGATCCTCAGCAGCTTGCCTTCTTGATATCCCGGTGCCATGAGCATCATTCCAACAGGGAAGCCTTTGGCGAAACCTGCAGGGAACGTGGTAGCGCAAAGGCCGAGCAGGTTTCCAAGCCGAGTCAATGAGATAGACATAAGGGCCATCTCCAGATAATAGGTATCATCTTCGTAGAGTTTATCGAGTAACGGCGGAATGTCCGGTTGGGTTGCGCCTACGACGAGGTCAAATCCCGCAACCTGTTGCTGATATTCTTCGGTCAGGCGTTTTAGGGCGAAATCCAGTTTGATAGCGTTTGCAGCAGAAAAAGTCTCTCCTGCCATAAAGCGCCGACCAATTGCCGAGAAAATACGCTCCGGATGTTCACGGATCATATCTCCCCAAAGGGCATATCCCTCCAACATGCCGGGATATCCATTTTCATTGCAGATATCCAGCACCTCTTGAAAAGCAGGCACGGGACCTTCCACAATTTCTGCGCCAGCGCTCTTCAGTTTCTCAAGCGCATCGTTGAGTGTCTGTTTAAACTCCGGGATTACCAGATCGTCAAAAACTGTTGTGGCCCGTAAAATCCGCACCCCTTTCAAGCTTGCTCCCCGAAGGTCAGCGGCAGGCTTTCCGGACATGATGGCGCAAAGGATATTGGCATCACTGATATCTTTGGTGAGTGGCCCTACCGTATCTTGAGAGGGGGATAGCGGCACAGCGCCTTCCAGTGAAATCAATCCGTGGGTTGTTTTCAGTCCGGTAATACCGCACCAAGCAGATGGAATGCGGACTGACCCTGCGGTGTCTGATCCAATCGCGGCAGGGGCGAGGCCGTGATATACTGATAGCGCCGCCCCAGAGGAAGAACCCCCCGGCACCCGATCATTCTCTGCGTCAAATGGGTTGGGGCCTGTGCCTGTCCACGGGTTGTTTCCAAGTCCGGAAAAAGCGAGATCTGGCATATTGGTTTTACCAAGGCAGACAAGACCGGCCCGTGTCGCCCGTCTGAGCGGTTCTGCGTCCCGCTCTGGGATGCGGCCTTCCAGAAGCTGGGTTCCGGCTTCTGTTGCAACGCCTGCAGTATCAAACAGGTCTTTCCAGGAGATCGGAACCCCATCCAACGGGCTGAGGCGCTGGCCTGATTTGGCGCGGGCGCTTGCGGCGGCGGCTTCTGCCCTTGCCCGATCCTCGGTCAGTCTTACATAAATAACATTGTCCGGGTCTTTTTCACGGATCCGGGCAAGGAAATAATCGGTTAGCTCAACAGGATCAATCTCGCCCTGCGCTATTTTGTCGCCCAATTGCAGGGCTGTTAATTGATGCCATTTGTCAGTCATTCTGATAGGTTAGCCCCGATAAATTCACAGGGCAACAAATAGAGACGGTAGCTCATGAGCAAAACAACGGATCGCAAAAAGCTGAAAACCGACATTCTGGTGGTTGGGGGTGGCCTGAACGGTTTGCCCTTTGCAATCGCTGTGGCGGGGGCTGGGCTTGAGGTGGTTGTGCTTGACCGTGCAGACCCGACCGCCGTTGTTGAAAATACGTTTGATGGCCGTGTTTCAGCCATTGCCCACGCGTCGCGGAACTTAATGAAATCTATCGGGATTTGGGCGCATGTTCCGGAAGCGGAACCGATGCTGGATATCCGTATCACCGATGGGCCAAGTAAGTTGTTCCTGCATTATGATCATCGCCAGCTTGGGGATGAGCCTTTTGGCCATATGGTTGAAAACCGGCATATGCGCGTTGCATTGCAGGCACGGGCTAAGGAGTTGAATAACCTCACTGTCTTAGCGCCGGTCACATATACCGATATAGAACGTCGTCAGGACGGTGCAACAGTGACGCTCGATGATGGACGGGAAATTGACGCGCGTTTGATTGTTGCCGCGGACGGCCGGGCTTCTGCAGTGCGTGAGGGCGCGGGCATTGGCAAAGTTGGCTGGTCTTATGATCAGGTTGGAATTGTGTGCACCGTTCAACATGAACGCCCTCATAATGGCGTCGCGCAGGAACGTTTTCTGAACCCGGGGCCTTTTGCTATTTTGCCGATGTCTGAAAATCGCTCTTCTCTCGTCTGGACGGAGCGAACAGATACGGCGAAGAAAATCATGGCGCTGGATGACGAGATGTTCCACCGGGAAATGGCGCGCCGATTTGGCACCTATCTTGGAGAGCTGAAAATCACAGGTCCGCGCTGGAGTTATCCACTCGCCCTGCATCAGGCGGATAGTTATATCGGAGAGCGTTTGGCTCTCATCGGGGATGCGGCCCACGGCATGCATCCTATTGCGGGACAGGGGCTTAATCTTGGCCTTCGGGATGTCGCCGCCCTGGCAGAGGTTATCATTGACACCGCAAGGCTTGGACTTGATCCGGGAACGCAAAATGTGCTGGACCGCTATCAGACATGGCGCCGATTTGACAGTATGATGCTGCTTGGGATTACGGACGGGCTGAACCGTCTCTTTACCACAGATGTAGCGCCGGTTCGGTTGGCGCGGGACGTCGGTCTTGCGGCTGTTAATAAGATGCCAAAGCTCAAAGGTTATTTTATGGAGCATGCCCGCGGGACCGTTGGGGAGTTGCCTCGCCTGCTGGAAGGGCGTCCCCTATAAGCGGGCGCTTTAGCCGGATGCGGTTTTATGGATCGCGGCTGAGACCGGCCTGGTTAAGGGCGGTCTCGTAGGAGCGCCACATTTCTTTTTCGGTCATACCCATTTCATAAAGGTAGGCCCATGAGAAAATCCCCGTGTCATGCAGGTCATCAAATTGCAGGCGGACGGCATAATTGCCAACTGGCTCCATCCCCATAATGCCCACGTGACGGCGGCCGGCGATCACTTTCTTCTGACCAGATCCATGTCCTTGCACTTCTGCAGATGGGCTTTCCACCCGAAGAAGTTCTGCGGGGAGTTCAAAGCTTTTCCCGTTTGGGAAGCTGATGACCAGTATTTTCTCGGCTTTTTTCAGGCGCACCTCGGTTGGGCTTGGGCGCCCAGCCGCCTCATAAAGATCGCTCATGGTCAGTCGTCCAGGCGTCGCGCTTCATCCACCAGCATGATCGGAATGCCGTTTCGAATTGGAAAGGCAAGGCGGGCTTTCTCGCTAATCAATTCTCCTGCGTCCGCGTCATAGACCAGTGTTTCCTTGGTCACTGGGCACACAAGAATTTCCAGCAATTTAGGATCAATTGTTGTGTGATCCGGGCCGGTTTTGATGTCTGTGTTGGTGTCACTCACGCGGGTGTTCCTTAAAAAATTACTGCAAGGTGCGGTTCACATTGCCTTGCTGCATCATCATGGTCAACAGGCTGATCAACAACTCGCCTCGTTTGGCGATATCCGAAGCTTCTAGCAGAGCCTGTTTTTCAACAGGCGAGAAGGGGCAGATCATGGAAAGGGAGTTGATCAGGTTGTCATCATCCAGACTGTTCAGCATGTCCCAGTCGGCTTTTTCATCTTCAAATTCCAGAAAATGCCGCAGCACATTTTGCAAATCTTTGCGATTTACCTGTCCAATAGGCGATGAATTCATATCCATATGATAGGTATCATATGAAACCATAACTTGCCTGTATTTGGTCAATCTATCCGCTAATTCTTCAACGATCCGAAAGCGACATATCCCTTCAAGCGTGATCTGGTACATACCATTTGGCATCTCGGAGAACTCACAGATTTTGCCAACGCACCCAATATCGTAGAGGCTCGGCTCATGCGAGGTATCTTCAGGATCTCGTGGTTGGATCATGCCGATCAGCCGATGCCCCTCCATCGCATCATGAACCATATCCACATAGCGGGGCTCAAAGACGTTCAGGGGCAGCTGACAGGTACTCAGCAGAAGGGCACCTGTCAGGGGAAAGACGGGCAGAATGCCCGGCAGTTCGTCAATTCCTGTTGTGGTGCCCAGATCGCTCATGAGAATAACAATGAAGATAGCTTACGGCGAAGATCCTTTGAAATGTCATGCATCGGACCCAGAGCCTCAAAAATTTTGAGGAGTTCTTTGCGCGCGGCCTGATCATTCCAATCGTTATCACGCTTGATAATTTCCAGAAGATGATCCCCGCCCGCATGGTAAGAGCCGGAACCAATTAGCGCAGTTGCCAGCTCCAACCGGGCTTCAAGATTGTCCGGCTCGTTCGCAACTTTCTCTTCCATTGGCGCAAGGTCAGCACCATTTGTCGCGTTTTCGGCAATGGATAGGGCTGCAAAAGCCGCAGACACATAGGGGGCGTTTTGTTCAGATGGATCAATGCTCTCCAGCAATGTGCGCGCTGCTTCAACCTCCCCTAGCTTGATGTAAACACGGGACAAATGGGCTTTGGCTTCTACATTTTCCGGATCCAGTTCCAGAATTTTGGCAAAGGCAGTGAGCGCGACTTCTGTATTATCTTCTTCAAGCGCTGCACGGCCCGCTTCCATGGCTTCTTCGATCGGGGAAGGGCCAATGGCCTCGCCCAGGTTCTTTTCGATAAATTCTTTCACCTGACTTTCTGGCAGCGCCCCCATGAAGGCATCAACGGGCTGACCATTTTTAAAGGCAAAAACAGCAGGAATACTCTGAACACGAAGGGCCTGCGCAATTTCAGGGTTCTGATCGATATCAATTTTCACCAGGGAGACCGCGCCGCCCCCGTTATTGACCACTTTTTCCAGAACGGGACCAAGTTGCTTACAAGGACCGCACCACGGGGCCCACAGATCCACCAACACAAGGCGTTGCTGACTTGCTTCGACGACGTCGATGGCAAATCCTTGTGTGCTGCTGTCAGTGACCCAGTTGCCGCCCGCGGGCGCTGCGTTTAATTCTAATTCCATGGCTCTGTTCTTGTTTCCTGTCCGAAGGTGTGCGGGATGTCCCGCAAAATTTTAATAAGCTCTAGCGCAGCTATTCCCCTGAATCAAGAGTGAGGGTCTCTGCTTCATGCCCGGTGGCTGCGATAAAGTTTTTAAGCCCTTCAACACTAATTTGCGTTGTCTTATCATTAATCAAGGGGTGGAAGTTCAAAAATTCTTCTTCCATCATTAGGCTATCGAGTAAAACCTTCACCCGATGTTCGGTGTCATTGATGAGCGCAAAGGGGGTCACGGAGCCGGGTGTAACGCCCAGAACCTCTTCCAGAATTTCAGCTTTACCAAAGCTGATATTTTTCGCACCAAGCTGCTTTTTTAAGGCTTTCAAGTTTACTTTTGTGTCCTCAAGGGCAACCAGCAGAAATAAATCCCCGCCTTTATCTTTCAGAAACAGGTTCTTACTATGTCCGCCTGCAAGATCTCGTGAGACCGCTTTGGCATCCTCGACCGTGAAGACTGGATCGTGATGGTGGGTTTGATAGCTGATTCCAAGCGTATCCAGTTTTTCAAATAACTGATCTGGTGTGGCTGGCATGAATTTCCCCTGCAAAACCAAATTATTTTAAGCTAATTTCCTAGGGGTTTAGCGGCTTTTGCGCGGCTTGTAAAAAAAAATGACAATTATTTTAAAAAGGGGCTTGCGTTTACCTCTCAGATGCATATTATCCCGCCTCGCAACGACGTTGCACGCCGAGCGGGCGTAGCTCAGGGGTAGAGCATAACCTTGCCAAGGTTAGGGTCGTGAGTTCGAATCTCATCGCCCGCTCCAATTTCTCAAAAAGCCCAGCCATTGATTTGGCCGGGCTTTTTTGATTCTGATCCTTCCGAATAAACCATTTTCTCTATTTTATCAGACTAATCGGCTCGCGACTGTCCTGTGGGGTTTGGTGTATACAATATTAACAAAATATAAATTTAATTATACATAAAGTTCGAATTTAAAATTCCTTGCAGATTGGGATCGAAGCAATGCTTCAAAAATTCAACAGTTGGTTTCGAAATCAAAAGATGACCTCTAAGCTGGCTCTTGGTCAGGGGGCGATTGTCGCGGTTTTGCTTTTTTTATCTGTTTTACTGGGTATTCAGGGGCAGGTAGTGCAAAACCAAAGTCGGGTTGCGGCAAAGAGTTATGAAACCACAATCCTGTTGCGCCAGGTACAAATGCAACTATTGGATATGTCGTCACTTGTGCGGGGTGTATTGGTGACCGGCAATGACTATTTGGCGGGAATCTACAAGAATGTGGGACAGGACTTCGACCGAGATATTGAGTTACTGATATCTGCATTTGAAGGAAATGAGGCTGGACAAAATGCGGCACGAGAGCTGAAAACGACAGTGAATTCCCTGCGTACGAACATTTATGAAAAACAGCTTCAAATGATGACGGATCCGGCACAGCAGGAGCAGGCGCGAAAGATTGAAATAGATGGCGAAAGTTGGCCCTATATCGAGAAAGTGCTAACCACCGTTAATGATCTGGTCGAAAAACAGCAGTCTTTTAACAGCGCTAAAGTTGACGAGATGTATGCTTCCTTCACAGCACAAACCTATACGGTAGTATTTGCGTCAGTTTTGGCGGTCTTGTTAGCGATCGTATGCGCTCGTTTCGTTGGTAGCAGTATCTCCAAACCTATCCAGCGAATTACTGATATTATGAAAAAGCTGGCTGCTGGTGATCGAGGTTTTGAATTGCCGGAAGCGGGGCGCAAAGATGAAATTGGAGATATGATCCGGGCTGTTGATTTTTTCGCTCAAGAACTAGAACGTTCGGATCAGTTGGCCGATGAGAGGGATCAGGCGCAAAAGCGGGAAATTCAAATCGCAGCGGAAAAAGCAGAGGCTATGGAGCAGCAGCAAGTGAAAGATGCTGAAGATGCTCGTGCGCTGGCCGAGCGAACAAAAGCATTTGAACGCTCCGTCGAAGATTTTAGTGCTGCTATTAACGAAGCGCTGACACATTTGGATGCCAGTGGTGATGAAATGCGTCAGACATCTGACACGATGGTTGTGATTGCCAGTAACACTGGGGAGAGTGCTTCTGCTGTCTCCGATGCGGCGGGGGATATGCAAAACACTGTGGCAGGTATGGCATCGGCGATTGAAGAATGTTCAGCTTCAATTCGTGAAGTTTCCAATCAGGTCCGATCGGTTAACAGCAATGCCAGTGAGGCGATGAAAACAGCCAAATCCGGCAGTGAAGTGATCGTGGAACTTTCAGACACTTCTAAGAAGATCCAAGAAGTCGTCCATCTGATTACAGATATCGCAGAGCAGACAAATTTGCTCGCGCTTAATGCGACTATTGAGGCCGCGCGTGCTGGTGAGGCTGGCAAAGGGTTTGCGGTTGTTGCAAGCGAGGTTAAAAACCTGGCGACGCAAACCGGGCGAGCCACCGAGGAGATATCCGCACAAATTCAGGACATGCAAACCAAAGCAGAGAATGCTGTAACTGTCATGGAAGATATTGATGGGCGGATCAGTGAATTGAGTAGAGCAACTGATACGATTACCGGTGTTATCGAAGAGCAGGAAACGGCGACGAGCGAAATTAGCCGAAGCGTTCAAATGGCATCGGAGAAAACGAAGCAGGTGCGAGAGGATATCAATGGCGTGTCCGCGGAGGCCAAGAAAACAGGAGGCCTGTCCAATGATGTTAAGTTGGCGGCTGAAAAGGTGGATAATCTCTCTAAGACAATCAGCAAGACGGTTATGGAGTTTCTTGCAAAAGTTAAAGTTGCATAAACCCCATAACGCTCAACAAAGCCCGGCCGGAAATGGCTGGGCTTTTTTTATTTTGGGTCATCTTAAGTTGCGCTCAGGTCTGTGACGTCTAGCGCACCAGCAATCAAATTTCGTTTTGAAAAATTATAGCGGCTGAATTTAGACATGGCGTCCTCTGGGCCTAATAGCCGTGTTGTGATCTCCTCCAGCGGTTTTCCTTCCCGTTGTAGGAACTGTGCCTGATCGCATAAGGCCACCATATTGGCCAGTTTTTGCCGCAGCATTTCCTTGCCATCTTCAACAAGGCCGCGATGGGGGCAGAAAATAAAATCAAAGTCCAAGGTCAGGGCTTTGCGAATGCTGCTCATCAGAAGCGGTAAATCCTCGTCAGAGCGGAGATAGCGAATAGACCGGGCGATATAGAGGTCACCAGAGAAGAGCCAGCCCTTCTCCGGGATGTGAAGAACGTGGAGGTCTTTGGCGTGACCCGGGGTGAAGACGGGCACAATTCGCGTGCCATCATCGGTTCGAATGTCTTCTGGATAGGATGCCGTCTTTACAGGACGGGGGGCGCCCCATATTAGTCGTTGGATTAGTGGCACGGCATACCCCTTGGACAGCTTGTCCTGCCCTTCAGTCGGGGCAAAGGGGGTTAGGTCGTATTTCTTGGCAAGACGCGCCGCATTGCCCGCGTGATCCTCGTGATGATGGGTGAGGATTATCTGCCGCGGCGGCTTTTCTGCGGTGAAGCGAGCAACGTCTTTCCATTGGTTTGGAGGACCCGCATCAATCAACGTATCGCCCCAGCGATAAAGCACGAAAGTCGTGTTTATGGAACGACTAAAGCGGCCAACCCGCACACCGTCCACGGGGCCATGTTGAAGTCTGTCACGAATAGGCATGATATAACCTAAAGCACTTAAATTAGGATTATATTACCGATCAATTGACAATTTGTCATTTTCTTTGTGCGGATTTTTCGTTCGAAGGAACAGTCTAGTAACCTGAATGGCAGCAGATCAGTTTTTCATCTGTATGGATTTTAAATCTTCCGCGTAATACTGCTTCTGACTGCATTTTTCAGCGAATCTCTCTTGATCAATGTCGAACTGATCCGCCATGTCGGCGTAGGTTTCCTGATCTTTCTGATATTGAGTGATCCAGCGGTTATACTCATCGGTCAGGTTATTGTGGCGTTCAACCAGTTCAGCCCGCTTTTGCTGGGCGGCTTCATCATTGACCTCTTTGGTCGGATGGGATTCCAGATAGGCGCCGGAATCGTCAATTTCTTCCCCAAGTGCGCCGATATTATCCCGTTCAGCCTGCAGCTTTTCGTATGTTTCGTCAATTTTCGCGGCGTCCAGATTTAGCTGTTTGGCATCCTTCAGGCAGGCGGCGAGCTGTCCGGGTGTCAGGGTGAAATCGTCATATACGCGCTCGACGCCCATCGCCCGGATAGGGCCGTTTAGGGTGAACAGTTTCTGGAAATCATCACTTGTCTGCGCAGTCGCAGGCAACGCAATGACAAGCGCAGTAAGGCTTGCAATGGTCAGTTTAGAATATGTCATTCTTATTTCTCCCTCTGGCGGAAATCTGACCCGCCTTTTTTTAAACTTAGTTCAGAAATTCGACATTTTTAAGAAAAAATCCAATCCTATACTGGAATTAGGCGATTTTGGCTTTTTCAGATGACGGAAGGCTGTGCACCTGACAAGCCGCGCTGAAACGGGTATGAAGGGACAAATAGCTAGGATGAGGATCAAATGAGCGAAAAAATCTGGAATGTGTATCTGTCTGGTGAAATCCATACAAATGCTAGAAATACATATTCTGCGTAAATTGTTTGTATTTGGCAGTAAGAAAATATACAAACAATTAATAAATTAAATTTATTTGTACATTATAAATTGAAATTGTATTTTTTTTTGTACATACTATCTACCAGAGTGTCTAACTGGTAGGTATAAGTGCAATTTCATTCTAGAATCATTCAGGTAAATACCCTGACTCACAAAGGGCAATATGTTGGTATCTTTAATCAGGATCACATCCCAGATCTACCGACGTGCGCATTTTTAATATTTCAAAGAGATCATAAAGGTGCCTCAATAAGCACCTTAAAAAATTATGCTATTACCCTTGTTCATTTTCTAAACAAATGTCTAGCAAGCCCCTCGGTAAGATCATGGGAAAATATCTCTCCAGATCAAATGAAGTATTATTTAGAAGAAGATCGTGGGAGAACCCTTAAGAGTAGTTCGTTGAAACAAACGATTAGTCAGCTCAAAACTTTTTTTGAATGGGTTTACCTGAATGGCTGGCTCGATAATAAATTCCAATATAGCTGGAAATTGAGTCATGAAAAGTCACGACAACTAAACCTTTATCAAGCGCAGCAAAATTCAACTGACCCCTTTAATCTTTTTGAACAATATATCTCCTCAATGGAGTTTGATTTCTTTCTTGGATTTGTACCTCGCAAAAGAACATTCGAAAGAGAACGAGACTCAATTATCCTTAAACTTGCTTATTGTTCTGGCCTCAGACGAGCTGAGATTGTTGATCCTCACAACATCAGCTTAAAGCGTATAAAAGCGGCAATTAAGTCTTCCGCAGATCAGGGCATAGATGGGTTTTATCTTGATATTATTGGGAAGGGTAAAAGTGGAGGCAAAGTGCGCAAAATATATGTGCCACCTCGTCTTCGCAAAGAAATTGATGCCTTCATTCGGGGCCCACTAAAGAGGAAATGTCCGCTTGCAGATCTTTTGATCTGTAAGGTTGTCCAAAATAAAACTTTCCCACTTAATAAGAACCACGCGACAGCACTTTTCAATGACACCTTGAACAGTCTTCTTTCAATTGGAGATGTAGGGAGAACACGTGAATGGCGAACACATGAAAAGCAACGGCGCTTCCATTCTCTAAGACATTCGTTTGCCACTAATTACGCAAGTGCGTTGAGGGAAAAAAACGAACCGATCAAACGACTTCAGGAGCGTATGGGGCATACTCATGAGTCTACAACGCACATTTACATTCATTTTGAAGCTTTGATGGCAAAAGATTTTAGAAGGGCTGATCAATATAGTTTCGATCCACATAAAATAGATAAAAATAAGGCTTGGGAGGAACTTCTTGATGACCATGATTGAAGAAGAGGAGTTGGAACAGGCTCTAGATGGTGGAGTTCAATATTCAGAAGAGCCAGAGGTAGATTTTTTCGAAGGTACTAGTAGTAATCCAGTTCCATTATTTGTTGAATTTCCTGATGTCTTAAGGTATCCAGCCAAAAGCTCGGCGGGCTATCGCGAGATTTTAGTTCCTATATGTATCCGCGGCTCGATAATCCATAAAGTTTTAGCATATGAAATTCGCTTTTCAGGCAGCGGTGTTCGAAATTTGGATGGTCGCAGCCTTGCAATCGGTCGTATTTTCTCAGCGTTGGAAAGTGAAAATAACGTCAACGAGGAGTTAATAGGCGTAAAAATAAATCAAATCATAAAATCGCTTAAAGGTAACGATGGCAAGACGATTGGCGATAAAATGGCTAAGGCAATACAATCACGTTTTCTTGCACCAATAAATGCAGTTTTAAAAGAAAAGCCAATCCAATTTACAAATGAAGAAATAAGACAATTAACTCAAATAAATCGATTAATTATCCGTTTCCAAGATACAGTAAGTACACCAAGTTTATCAATTTCTGAGCGTTATTCAAGCCTTCCATACACGAATAAGGACTATATTGAATCCATTCGACAATTGGCGTTTGTTCAGTTTTTCATTTGGCAGGAGATCAGGAAACGATTTAAGGAAGAATGCTACAAAGAATATTCTGAGCTTTTAGAGTTATTGGCAGATAAAACATTACACGGTTTGCTCAAGAATTCTACGGGTGCACTTCCCTCCAAAATTAGAAAGCTACAATCAGGAAAAATATACGCAGAAAGAATTTATCGAATACAGTATCTGATGATTCAGGCTGCTCTAAAGCTTGATGAAGAGATTCTCATGGAGTCACTTTTCATTTCTTTCGCTTACCGGCATCAAACTACCTTTCATGGAGATTTCTGGCTGACAGATGATGGTATTAAATCCTTAAAATCTGACATTGATTTGCCGTATATGCGTAAATATTTAGAAGAGCTTTGCTATCCTCATGGTCTTGCCAAACCAAACGGACGCAACACCGGTTTTGTCAGAGAGCATAGCAACACAAAATACTATAGCGGTTGCGTGTCTACTTTCTCTCCGTACGCGTTATTTTTACCTTATGGACCAGATGAATTAGGTTTGTATGCGGCTCTTTTTGCTACTGATCGTATTCAGTTAAGTGCGCTACTAAGATTAACAACTAATGATGTTTTGTTGAGAGACTCTCGAGATCAGGAAATTAGTAATGTTAATTATGCTTCGAGGTTAAAAATCAATGCCTTTAAGGGGCGAAATGGCAAAAAAGATGGCCTGATTTACTCTAAGGGTGAGCCATTTTATGAACTGGCCAAAAGCCTAAAACAGGAATTTGATAAATTTATAGATGCTAACTTAATTGATAACGATGGTAGGGGAATTTTTAGCTCTATTTTGAATTCAAACGATTTTTCAGAAATGACGTTGTTCCGAGGAAATCTCTCTAACATTTTTCAATTTGGCCCTAAATGTCGTTTGTTTACAATGCTAACCTTGGGAACCAAATACTATAAAACAGTCCATGATAGTGTTCGAAATCCGGCATTTTTGAACTTGCTTGCTAGCAAGCTAGGTTTTAGTGAAACACGAAATATTGTTTCTATAACAAATATTACACAAAGCCGTATTTATGCAGATCAAGCTATGGATCTGTCTGATGTAGGAGTGTCGGATTCTATGTCTCTGGCTTACAGCGAAGATTTATATCGATCGTTGAAGATTACTGCTCCAGGACAACATCACTCAATTGATACGCGCCTTAACGTTTATTATCAAAATTCGAATGACCGAATAATTATTGCTGCACGAGAAAAATTTGCTGCTCAGGTTGGTGAGGAGATGGTTAAGGCGGCAGATTTACTGGCTCAATCTAAGTCGCATTCAACTGTGTTGCTTGATCTGGAGGCTGCAAAACGAAGTATTGGGCTAACACCAAGCAAAAATGAGGTGACTGCTGAGGAGTTACTTATACAAGCTGATGTACAAGGTTTTGTTACAACTGAAACAGGGTTTATCTTTAGCGAACAAGATGGGGTTACATATATCATCAAGTCCCCCCTTCATGCCCATTTGATCAAGAGCAAGATTGTACATATTGATAGTGAAATTGAGAGATTGAAACTTAGCAACACTGAGCTCGTACCAAGGGCGATCGCCGAACGGATGTTGTTAAGCCTAGTATTAGAGCAATTTGATCAATCCATTATCCAGAACGCAGAAGTAAGATATGGCGATTTTGTATTTCCGTTTCCAAGTTTAGTCTCAACATTGGGAGGTTTTTTGAGTGTCTGAGCTTCGCAAGTTTATTTCTGAGAATACGAAACTAAACGTAAGCGGTGTTTTCCCCCCACCTTCCAGCAGTGTCCTTGATGTGAGAGTTTAGCCTTCTTTGATGTTTACAAGGAGGTTTGTATGGGAGTCCATCGTGAGGTCCAATTGGAGGCTATCAGCCTAGGGGAGGTTTTTTCT
>JAEPMY010000092.1 GCA_017643685.1 Sneathiella sp. | reverse complement strand
GTTTGCCAAGCTACAGGCAAGACGCTTACAGTCGCCGCCGGCTCCTTCCGCTAACTTGCCTGTAGCTCAGAAGGCCGTGGCATGATAACCATCAAGTTCCTAACACGGGAAATGGCCTCAATCTGGGGGGAAGGTCAAACTCAATAAAATATGCGCAAATTATTTATACGGCCTCTCATCGATTATCAACCGGTCATAACATTCAATGGGATTACTCTGGTGACGTCACGTAAAGCAAGTGACCGGATTTAGACCAGATTTCAGCGCCGTCCGCGCCTGCTATGAGTTTGGTCATCTCTCCATCAGGTAGCCTGATCCAATCGTGAAGGCCATATTCCTCATCATCCAGCCAAACACTACCCTTCAAGATAAGGTACTCGGCACCACCTGCTGATCCGATATCAAATTCTTCCCCTGCCCCAATGCGATGATAGGTTACTGTTTCAAAGTCCGTTTGATGCAGGATGACATCTTTAACGTCACCTTTAAATTCTGCGTTCAAATCAAGGGAGAACTGCGCCTGATCATTTCCATCAAATTGCCAGAGCTTGACAAAAATCGTACATCCCTCATCGGACCGTGGGGTATGAGAAGTGCCGATGGGATTACGCACATAAGTCCCCGCAGGGTAATCCCCATGCTCATCCTGAAACACACCTTCCAGGACAATAAACTCTTCGCCGCCATCATGGGTATGAGAACTAAAGGCACTGCCAGGATCATATTTCACAATCGAAGTCGCACGGGCCACCTCGCCTCCGATCCGGTCCAGCATACGGCGCGCAACACCTTGCATGGGGGATGGAACCCACTGCATTTGCTGCGTATGCGCGACCGCTCGACGGGTAAAATCAGAATTAATCTGCATCTTTCTCTCCGCTTTATCTGCTTACAGCGCCCAAGCCGTTAGTCTCAAGATTTGATCACCACCCTTAACTTTCAAGCGATCAATAAAAAAGGCGACCTATTAGGCCGCCTTTTTGAACTTTTGAAATGCTATTTTGGATTACGCAAATGCGTCATCCCAATCACCCTGCGTTGCCGCTTTTGAATATTCCGTCGCCCGGTTTTCAAAGAAGTTTGTATGCTCCACCGCGTTCAAGATCGCGTCCAGCCACGGCAGCGGGTTTTTCTCAATATTATAGATACTATCAAGACCCAATTGCCCCAGACGGCGGTCAGCAATGTAACGGATGTAAGTTTTGATCTCATCCGCTGTAATACCTTCAATATCACCAGCACCAAAGGCCAGATCAATAAAAGCATCTTCGTGGGATACAATATCCTTACAAGTCTGATAAAGCTCAGCCTCTAATTCATCGGTCCAAATCTCTGGATTTTCACTGATGAATGTGCGGAACAATTTAATAATAGAGTTACAGTGCAGCGTCTCATCACGAACGGACCAGGTTACGATCTGCCCCATCCCCTTCATCTTACCGTGACGCGGGAAGTTCAGCAGGATGGCAAAACTCGCAAACAACTGCAGACCTTCTGTAAAGGCACCGAAAACAGCTAGAGTTTTAGCAACCTCGGCTTTGTTATCGACATTGAACTGCTGCATATAGTCATATTTGTCCTTCATCTCCTTATAGTGGAGGAAGGCGGAATATTCAGTTTCTGGCATACCAATCGTATCCAGAAGGTGTGAATAGGCCGCAATATGAACTGTCTCCATGTTGGAGAAAGCTGCCAACATCATCTGCACTTCGGTCGGCTGGAACACACGTGTGTAATGACGCATGTAACAGTTATTCACCTCAATATCTGACTGAGTGAAGAAACGGAAAATTTGAGTGAGCAGATGCTGTTCATCATCGCTCAGGTTCTGATGCCAGTCTTTCACATCATCAGCAAGCGGCACCTCTTCGGGCAACCAGTGAATTTGCTGCTGCATCAACCAGGCGTCATAACACCATGGGTAGGAGAACGGCTTGTAGACAGGTTTTGCATCAAGCAGGGACATAACTTATCCTGATATTTCTGAAATTTAGGGTCGCTGGCCTATCTTACTGACAGGCCAGACATTCTTCATAATCCGTGCTGGACGCGACAACTTCCAGCTGCGGTTTTTTGGTTGCTTCCGCCCCCTCAAGAAGCGCTTTCAAAGTCTCTGGCACCTCACCTTTTGTAGCAACGACCTCTGCCCGTTGCATAGATTTCGAGCGACAGTAATACAGGCTCTTCACACCCTGTTTCCAAGCTTGGAAGTGGATTTGGTGCAGGTCCCGCTTGTGAACATTTGCCGGTAGGAAGATGTTTACAGACTGAGACTGGTCAATCATTGGTGTGCGATCTGCCGCCAGCTCAATAATCCAGCGCTGATCCAGTTCAAACGCTGTCTTAAACACATCTTTTTCCAGATCATCAAGGAAATCCAGATGCTGAACAGATCCTTCATTCACAGTGATAGAAGACCAGATTTCCTCGGTATCCTGACCCTTTTCCGCCAACAGGCGTTTCAGATGCGGGTTCCGCACATTAAAGGATCCAGACAGAGTTTTATGTGTATAGCTATTAGCCGCAGTTGGCTCAATACCTGGGCTTGCCCCCCCACAGATGATAGAGATCGACGCTGTTGGTGCGATCGCTGTTTTGTTGGAGAAGCGCTCGTTAAAGCCGTAATCTGCCGCATCTGGGCACGCCCCGCGCAAATCAGCCAATTTCTTGGAGGCCGCATCCACACCTTTTTGGATGTGCGTGAAGATTTTTGTATTCCAAACCTTCGCCATAACGGATTCCATTGGAACACGTTTCGCCTGCAACAGTGAATGGAAGCCCATAACACCCAAACCGACACTCCGCTCCCGCATGGCGGCGTATTTCGCGCGTTCCATTTCGTCTGGCGCCCGATCGATAAAGTCCTGCAGAACATTATCAAGGAAAAGCATCACATCTTCGATAAAGGTTTCATCCCCTTCCCACTCGTCATATTTTTCGAGGTTAAGAGAGGACAAACAGCAAACCGCTGTCCGGTCGTTACCGAGGTGATCTTTACCTGTTGGCAGCGTAATTTCCGCACACAGGTTGGAAGTTTTAACGCTAAGGCCGGCAAGTTTGTGGTGCTCGGGGATCTGACTGTTCACACGATCATTAAAGATGATGTACGGCTCGCCCGTCTCAACACGAGCGGTCAAAATACGGATCCATAGGCTACGAGCACTGATTTTACGAACGACGGAGCCATCTTTAGGACTTGTCAGCCCCCACTCTTCGTCTTTCTCAACGGCGCGCATGAAATCATCAGACACCAAGATACCATGGTGCAGATTTGGTGTTTTACGGTTCGGGTCGCCACCTGTTGGACGGCGAATTTCAACAAACTCTTCGATTTCCGGGTGCGTCACAGGTAAATAAACCGCAGCAGAACCACGGCGCAAGGAACCCTGACTAATGGCGAGGGTCAAGCTATCCATCACACGGATGAACGGCACAACACCGGATGTTTTACCAACGGCGCCAACGCCTTCACCGATTGAGCGAAGGTTACCCCAGTAACTCCCGATCCCACCGCCTTTGGAAGCCAGCCAGACATTTTCTGTCCACAGATCCACGATACTGTGCAAGCTATCATCAGACTCATTCAAAAAGCAGGAGATAGGCAGACCACGGGTGCTACCGCCGTTACTCAGAACAGGTGTAGATGGCATAAACCATAGCTTACTGATGTAGTTATAAATACGTTGCGCGTGACCGTCGCCTTCACCATAGGCACTGGCCACACGACCGAACAGATCCTGGAAGCTTTCGCCAGGCAGAAGGTAACGATCGGTCAGAACCGCCTTACCGAAATCAGTCAAATACTGATCCCGACTATGGTCGATATGAACCCGTGCCCCGTTCTTAACCTGAACAACGTCCGTTAATCTGTCCACCGCATCTAACATATAACATCCCCTTGCCAGTTACTGACCACAATTTTCGCCCCTGCCGCTCGCCGAATGGGCGCCCGCGCAGGGCAAAAAAGCCAGTATTTGCAGTAATTTAAAACCCGTGTCGCCAATATGGCGTTTTCCGCCGCAACCACTATATATTGTAGAAGTGATCGCCCCCCGTCAACAATTTGTAGATTTATTTTCACAAAAAAATTGCTTGACCTTTGGTCGATTTTCTATTTCTCGCATTCTTTCAATATCTTCGAAAAACTTGTTCAGAAATTACCCAACCCTTGCCTAATAAAGCAGCGAAAACGGAACGCATTTTCCTAGTATAAAATCAAATACCTAACGATCTTTTTTATCATTTTGCTCAAAAAAAATGCGCCGGATTGTTCCGGCGCACGTATCAGATATTGTTTTCAGTTTAACGGAGAATATCTAATTCGTAGACAACGTTCGTATTTTTTCTTTTAACCGGAGTTTCTCCTTTTTAAGCTCTGAGACATGCATCATATCTGCTGTCGGATGGCTCATCTCTGACCGAATTTCCTCATCGATGCGGTGATGTTTTTCCGTTAGCTGTGCAACATACTCAGTTGTGCTCATATCAGGTCTCCTCTAGAAAGAAAGGTGGGAGCCGACTTTCGGCTGATTACTACTGTACATTACAGAAGTATGAAACGAAATGATATAAATCAACGTCTGAAAGATATTTTTTTTAAGAAATCGGATAATATGGGTAATAACCACAAACTCATCATCGGAATTACCGGGGCTTCCGGCGCAATTTATGGCCAGCGACTTCTGGAAGCGTGTCGTGATTTACATATAGATACGCATCTGGTGATCAGCAAGGCCGCAGAGATCACAGTCCTCCATGAAACGGGAAAGCCTGCATCCGAACTGAAAGATCTAGCGACGAAAACGTATAAGTCCGCCGATATTGGTGCCGCGATAGCGTCCGGATCTTTTCAAAATGCAGGCATGGTAATTGCTCCCTGCTCAGTCCGCACGATGTCGGAAATTGCCACAGGCACAACATCTAGTCTATTGACCCGTGCTGCGGATGTCGCCTTAAAGGAAAGACGGAAACTCATCTTGATGCTGCGGGAGACCCCTCTTCATGGTGGCCATCTTCGAAATCTCGCGGCGCTTTCCGATCTTGGCGCCATTATCGCCCCGCCAGTTCCAGCGTTTTATACACACCCTAAAAGCATTGATGACATCGTTGATCATTCGGTCGGGCGCATTCTTGATTTGCTCCACTTCGAAAATGATCTCGCCCATCGCTGGCAAGGACTGAAAGACAGCTAAACCGCGATCAGTACTAGCTCCTTCAGAAGATGATCCCGAGTGTCATCCGCCTCCAGCTTTAAAGCAGACAGGTAACATCGGATCATCTCTTGAGCTGTCACCTCTCTTATGGTTGGCGATACATTATATAGATGCTGTAGATGATTGATTTGCTCTTTCTCCGCTTCAAGCTCAACACTCAACACCTGCTGACGCAGTTTTTGCAGATGCGGCAAACCATTCGCAATTCGCACCTTTAATTCACGCCGCGCCCCCCGAAGCGGCGAGACAATCTCCCCCTGCCATTTTTTAGAATAGGAAACCAAGTCTTTCCAAAATTGAGGACTAACATCTCCTGCCCCCATTTGATCACACCACAAAATAAATAGCAGGATATTGACGTCCAACTCGTACTCATCCTGCAATCGCAGGCAAAGCCCGGATACGCCCTCCACCTCGTAGGTCTGACTGGCAAATTCCCAAAAATCTTCTGTGGCTGACATATAACCTCTGGCATCTCAGTTGCGGCTTGACCTTTTTACATCAAATGATCATAACCCCGTTGTCAAAATGGTGGTTCACCCCACATATCGATGATATACTATTTTATTCCCGTCAGTGTTTAATAGCGGGCCGGTCAATAAAGCATGTCCGGCGCTTAGGATTTTTTAATGACCGTTGTAGATGATCAGGAAGCTTTGCGTCAGCGTCTGGCAGAATTGAAGACCGAACATCGTGATCTGGATATCGCCATCGATGCGCTGATCAACTCCGGAAATTATAACACTCTTCAATTGCAGCGCTTGAAAAAGCGCAAATTGATCCTGAAAGATCAGATCTTCATCACTGAAAATGCCTTAACCCCTGACATTATTGCCTAAGGGTCAATCCTCTTTCTGCTGCTTCGTGATTTTTTTGTGGGCATACATTTTATCATCCGCCTCACTTAATGCCTGCTCAGGATGCTTGCCGGCCTCAACGGCGACAACACCATAAGCCATCCCCACATCCATCTTTTGACCTTCCCAGAAAATCGGGCTTGCCTCCAGTTGCACAGGCAGACGCGCGGCCAGCGCCGTCGCAGAATCTGCCGGGGTGCGGGATAGGATAATCCCAAACTCATCGCCGCCCAAGCGTCCAACCACATCGGTTTCACGGACACTTCGCACTAATCGGTTGGAAAATTCGGCCAAGACAAAATCGCCAGCCTGATGACCAAAATTGTCATTCACAGCCTTAAAGCCATTGAGATCAATGTAAATCAGACTGGCATTTTCGCCGTAACGCTCAACGGAGGCTTGAATGCGGGTCAATTCCCGAACGAAAGCACGCCGGTTATATATCGGAAGCAATGCGTCCTGATCCGCCATCCGCTCCGCCTCTTCCAGGCGGCGGTTCAGCCCTTCGATTGAGCGGCGCAAATCATCCACTTCAGACATCAGGGTCATGATCGCATCACGGACCTTCGGCGTAAATTCAGCCTCAGGAATACCCATAACGGAGCTGCTATCCTGAATCTGTCGCGGTGCGGAAGCACTTGAATAGGCAGCGGCAGCAGACGCAGATGAGGTTTTCCGTGTTGGGTTCGTGACCGCAGGGCGGCCAGTAGGTCCGATTTTCATAAGCTAACCTGAAAAAACATTCACTTAAGTTATTGTTTTAAGCTATTTGTACGCAAAACACAAAGACACGATCAAAAATTCGCCATAATCTGGAACAGTGTAGCATTTATGCTTTTCTTGATTATTAACAGCCCCTGCCTATAATCCGGCGAACTGAGTTTATTTAACCGTTCGGGGCCCTTTTCAATCATGACAGATAAACAGGTAGATGTAGGCATTATCATGGGAAGTCAATCAGACTGGCCCATCATGAAACATGCAGCCGACACACTGGAGGCGCTTGGCGTTTCGTTCGAGGCAAAAATTGTCTCCGCGCACCGCACACCGGAGCGTCTGTATGATTATGCGAAATCTGCTAAGGGGCGTGGCCTTAAAGTAATTATTGCAGGTGCTGGAGGCGCGGCGCATTTGCCGGGCATGACCGCCGCAATGACAACAGTTCCAGTGCTTGGGGTTCCCGTTGAAAGCAAATCTTTGAAAGGCATGGACAGCCTGCTATCCATCGTGCAGATGCCCGGCGGTATTCCCGTTGGCACCTTGGCAATTGGTAAGCCCGGCGCGATTAACGCAGGTCTGTTTGCCGCGCAAATGCTTTCCATCAATGATGAGAAAATTGCTGCCGCTATTGAAGATTGGCGCGCAAAGCAAACCGCCGCCGTTGCAGAAATCCCAGTAGATCAGCCAGAAGGGTAAATCCATGACCACAGTAAAACCGGGTGCAACCATCGGCATTCTGGGGGACGGACAGCTTGGCCGCATGATGGCGATTGCCGCTGCTGAAATGGGATATAAAACACATATCTTTGGTCAAGACGCCACTGGCCCGGCGGCACAAGTCGCGACAAAAATGACAGTGGCAGACTATACTGATGAAGAGGCGCTGGCCAAATTTGCAGAAGATGTCGAGGCCGTTACGTTGGAGTTTGAAAATATCCCAACGGAAACATTGAAATTTCTAGAAGCACGCGTTCCTGTCCGGCCGGGTCGCAAAGTTCTGGAAATCACGCAAGATCGCCATTTAGAGAAAAGCTTCGTCAATAATCTGGGCGCGCCAACGGCACAATTTTGCAATGTCGAAAGCCTCGCGGACCTTCGCGAAGGGATTGAACGGATTGGCACACCCTGCATCCTTAAAACCCGCCGCTTTGGCTATGATGGCAAGGGGCAGGTGAAAATTGACAATGCCACTGAAATTGACGAGGCATGGAAAACTGTTGGTGAACAGCCTTCTATTTTGGAGGGATTTGTTCCGTTTGAACTGGAAATTTCGGTCATTGTCGCCCGTGACATCCACGGTAATGTCAAAACCTATATTCCTGTCGAGAATATTCACAAAAACCACATTCTGGATATCACTCTGGCACCAGCAAATATCCTAGAGAGCGTGGCTACACATGCCGAAGAACTAGCGCAGAAAATCGCCGATCGCCTTGAGCTTGTGGGGCTAATTGCCGTTGAGATGTTTGTCACCGCCGATGGGGATGTTCTGATCAACGAACTGGCCCCACGGCCGCATAACTCTGGTCACTGGACAATTGAAGCCTGCGCGACAAGCCAATTCCACCAGAGCATTCGCGCGGCTTGCGGTTTGCCACTCGGCAATCCGGATCGGCATTCAAACGCACTCATGCGAAACCTCATCGGTGATGATGTGGATCATTGGCAGGAAATTCTGGATCATCCGGATATGAAGCTGCACCTCTACGGTAAGGCACAAGCGCGGGCAGGACGCAAAATGGGCCACGTAACCCGCTTATTCCCGGTGGGCACAGCTCCAAAAATCTAACGGTCCTGGGCCTGATTTATCAGGCCCAACCACCTGCAAAATAGAGAACCTGCCCCGTTATGTAATCAGCCTTGTCGGAAGCGATAAAGGCCAGATAATTCCCCGCTTCTTCTGGTTTGCCCAAGCGCCCAAGCGGAATTGGCTTGGTAATCTTTTTATAAGTCTCTGGATTATCCAAAAGCTCTTGCGGAAAATAGGTCGGACTTTCGATAAAGTTCGGCGCAAGAGCATTTACCTGAATGTTAAACTTACCCAGTTCTTTAGCCAACGAGACCGCAAGTGCATTAGCCCCGCCTCGCGCGGCGACATACATGGAATAATTAGGTAGTCCATGCTTGGGCACCGCAGAGGAAATAAATATAATCTTGCCGCCGCCCTGCTTCTTCATCTGCTGAGTTGCAAATTTTGCGTAAGCCATGCCGCGCACCAACAACCCATCGAGCGCCCGGCGAAACTCTGCAATATCAACCTCATCGATGGCTGATTTAACCGCAGGATAAGCGTCATTATTGACCATGACATCCAGACGCCCTTCAGCTGCGACCACTGTGGCAACAACGTCTTCTGGATCCTGCTCCGCCAACGGTGTGACACCCGGGATCAGTTCAGCAAATTTTGCGCGTGCCGCCTCATCACTGAACGTCTCATCCTGAGCATAAACCTTAGCTCCTTCAGAAATCAGAACACTTGTCCCCGGCTTGCCCAAAAAATGGGTCGCATCCGTAATGAGGACCACTTTATCTGTCAGCATTTTTCCCTCCCTTATTGTTATTATTGCTGAACGGTGTTTTTTTCACCGTGTCTTCAAATGCCTCCGGAAACGATCAAACGAAAACAGATCCGGTCCCTTCGGTTTCTTGGACAGGAAACTTTTTGCTTTGAATTTAGCGGTTTCAAATTGCATGACATTGGCAATGCGGCGATCTAAAAATTCCCACGTTTTATGGAAATCATCAGACTGATCATCCAGCCAATACAGAAACGTGCTGCTGTATACGGCAGACAGCGTCAGACGTTTGGTGTAATAGTTAAAATCGGTCGAGGTATCACCTGTCGCATACCACATACGGCTTACTGTTCCAGCGGTAAGCTTCATAGCCCGCCCGGCATTTTGCGGCATTGCAAGCAATGTCAGCGCTTTGCGCACTTCTTCCCGATACGGAATATACATTTCGAGCCGCAACCGAACGGCCAAGGTAATACGCTCCCTTATTTTCATGGAGAGGACGTCCCGCTTAATCAGCTCCTCTTCCATAAAATCATCTGCACGTTCAATAAAGAACGAGACCAGATCAACAGGCCCACCGGGAAAATACATTTCAAAAACAAACGGATCTTCACCTAAATCCTTTGCCGCCGCTTTCATTGCCGTCTCCGACCAGCCATCAAACATGACATGGGGAAGCACTGCATCCAAAAGGCGCTCTCTCTGTTTTTGATCGTCTTGCATCTCTACCTCTTTACCGCCTCAGCGGTTATAACTTTCCATAAAGGCTTGCATCTCACTTTCATACACCAACTCACGCATGTCTGTCATGCGTTCCGGATACAAAATTCCGTCCAAATGGTCGCACTCATGCTGAACAACACGAGCGTGAAAGCCTGTTGCTTCCACTTCAGAAAACTCGCCGTCCAGATTATACCCTTTATAGATAATACGGTGATGACGCGGAACCAGACCTCTAAGCCCTGGAGCAGATAGGCACCCCTCCCACCCGAGGGACGTCTCATCACCAATGGGAATAATCTCAGGATTGATCAGAACTGTCTGCCCGATCCCATCACCAGCGGCGTTGCCATCCTCGGCTCTTATGCGCTCCCCCGGCACTTCAAATATGACCAGACGTTTCGATATTCCGATTTGCGGCGCGGCAAGGCCAACGCCACCCGCGGCTTTCATACTTGCCTTCATCATCTCTACCAACTCCCGAATCTCAGGGGCAGCAGGTTGCTCGATCGGGGCGGCGATTTCCCGTAATACTGGGTTTCCCATTTTCAGGATGGGCATTGCTGTCATTTTTTAGTCCCTATATTCACTCTGTTATGATATATTGAGCATTCATTTTGACGTTTTCCATATTTTTCTTGGAATACGCCTTCACAAGTGTGTCGGGCCGTGTTACTAGACACGCCACTTTGTGAACTGACTTAACCACATTACTAGATAGGAGCACTGTTACTGTGCAGGTACATGTTCGCGACAATAACGTCGACCAGGCGCTTCGCGCCCTGAAAAAGAAAATGCAACGTGAAGGCATCTTCCGTGAACTAAAACTCCGTGGCCACTACGAAAAGCCATCTGAGAAAAAAGCACGCCAAAAAGCTGAGGCGATCCGTCGCGCTCGCAAACTGGCACGCAAACGCGCACAGCGCGAAGCTTAAGCTTATCGCTTAAGGGGTTCTCCCCTGCACAAATGTCTCAAAGCCGCTCTGGTTCGCCAGATAGCGGCTTTTGGTGTTTGTGTAATTCATACTTCCGACGATTGACGAATAGCCCACCAATCCGCCATATTATATATATTTTATATAATATGAGGGGATGTCAGGTGGAAATCAGTCAGGATTTTATACTGCAACTTGTCTTTTACACGACAATTGCTTTCGCCATTTTCATGGCCGTTCTAACGCTTATCTACTTCGTGACATTTCGGGGGCATCGCTACACTGGCGAGAGTCTCGCGGCTATTATCGAGCGAACAGAAATTCCCAAACTGGCAACAATCATCCTTATCATTGTCGCCGTCACTTTTCTGGCCCTCTTGAAAATCATTGAGGGAGAGGCCGTGATTACAATCCTCAGCGGCATTGCAGGTTATGTTCTCGGCGGTAGAAACCCCGCCAGACACGATAAAGACCCCACAAAGCCGAAAGCTGGCAGCACTTCAAAGAATGCAGCGGCAGGTTAGTTGCGGGATTTAGACCACTTTCCCATTATTGATACTGCCGCCAAAAACGTCGATTAACCGCTGCATCAGGGCAATCTCTTCACTTGTGCGAGAAGTGGTGAGGAACGGCTTCTTCTCAAGGCCAATGCCATGTTCCGCGGACAGGGTGCTGTTATTAAACCGGCCTGCGCACTCATAAACCACAGCATCGATTGAGTGACGCTCTTTCATCATATCTGCTTGAAGGCCGAGCATGATATGAAGATTTCCATCCCCCATATGCCCAAAGAAAAAGATGGGCATGTCAGGCCATTTTTCAGCCAAATCTTTCCCCAATTGCAGTGCAAAGGCATCCATATCTTTCAGTTCAAACCCGATATCATAGGAAAGATTAGCATCATAAGCGGTCTCAACCGCGTCGCTATCCTCACGCGCGCGCCAAATACGCTGCTGCTCAGCCATTGAATTTGCAAACACGCCATCAACGATCAAGTCGGCTTCAAACGCTGTCTCTAGGAACGGCTCAAGAAGACTTGGGCCATCTGCTGTTCCCAATGCCACCTCAATCACGGCATACATCCCATAATCAGCGGAGAGCGGCGGCGCCCCAAAACCTGGCTGAGAGGTTGTCAGCTGATAATATTCAGGCCACATCGCCTCAAAAGACAGTAAATCCGCCCCAAGGGCTGAGCGTGCCTCGCCCAGCAACGCGACCAGATCAGCAAAGCTTTTTGCCGCGACAAGCGCCGTTTCTTCTTTCGCTGGTTTTGGGTGCAGTTTGATACTGACCGCTGTTACAAGACCCAACCTCCCCTCACTCCCGATAAAGAGCTGCTTAAGGTCAAAGCCTGCATTATTCTTCATCAATGTATTGAGGGAGGAGATAACGGTCCCATCCGGCAGAACGGCCTCAAGCCCCAAGATATTTTCTCGCATCATGCCGTAGCGAAGCACCCGAACACCCCCAGCATTGGTCGCGGTCATTCCCCCAAGGGTGGCAGAGCCGCGCGAGGGAATATCCACTCCCGGCATCATGCCAACGTCGGCGGCGGCTTCGATGACGCTTTGTAAGGTCGCCCCTGCTTCTGCAATCAGTACCATTTGATCGGCATCCACCCGCAAGATCTGACTCATCCGCTCAAAACTGATGATGATATCTCCAGATGTGCTTGCAGTGCCTTCGACAAGCCCCGTCATTCCCCCGTGCGGGACGAGGTTCGCCCCCTCTTTTTTGGCAAGGGCTGCAATCGCGGCAACTTCGTCGGTTGTCTTTGGCCGAACCAGCAAGGCCGCGTCATAAGCATCGCTGCAATAGGCATTATGACGGCTCAAGACGCCCTCGCCTACCAGCACATGGGCGGAGCCGACAATTTGTTGCAACTGATTGATTAAGGTCGACATTTCATACTCACTTGCGCAAGGGATGCACACTTACTGTTGATAGCAACTATATAAAACGAAAGCGAACCAGACCCAATAAAAAAGCCGCCGCGAAGATCTCCGCGGCGGCTTTCATTTTGAAATAATCGTGGGTTAGATCGATTTAACGATATCCTCAACCATTTTCTTGGCATCCGCCAGAAGCATCATCGTGTTGTCTTTATAGAATAGTTCGTTGTCGATACCGGCATAACCGGAAGACATCGAACGCTTCACAAAGAGAACGGTACCCGCTTTATCCACGTCCAAAATCGGCATACCGAAAATCGGACTTTGTGGGTCATCACGCGCCGCAGGGTTGGTCACGTCATTCGCCCCAACAACAAGCGCAACATCCGCTGAAGTGAAGTCAGAGTTAATTTCCTCCAGCTCAAACACTTCATCATACGGGACATTTGCTTCTGCAAGCAGAACGTTCATGTGACCCGGCATACGACCCGCAACAGGGTGAATTGCATATGACACATCAACACCCTCTGCTTTCAGCTCATCAACCATTTCTTTCAGGGCATGCTGCGCCTGAGCCACAGCAAGACCGTAACCTGGAACGATGATGACTTTGCTCGCATTTTTCATAATGAAGGCTGCGTCATCTGCAGAACCGGCTTTGTAAGGGCGGTCTACTTTATCACCAGAAGAGGCTGCTGCTGCATCGCCGCCGAAACCACCCAGGATCACGCTGAAGAACGAACGGTTCATCGCTTTACACATGATGTAGGACAGGATCGCACCGGAGGAGCCCACAAGAGCACCCACAATGATCAACGCTGTATTTTCAAGGGTGAAGCCGATACCTGCTGCCGCCCAACCTGAGTAGGAGTTCAGCATGGAGACCACCACCGGCATATCCGCACCACCAATTGGAATGATGATCAGGAAACCGATCAGGAAGGCCAAAGCTGTCATCGCCCAGAAAATCGTTGGGTTCAGATCAACACAGAACCAGACAATCAGACCAATAATCGCCAAACCGATCACAAGGTTCAGCATATGCTGACCAGGGAAAACAACCGGATTACCGGAAACAAGCCCCTGCAGCTTTGTAAACGCGATGATTGAGCCTGAGAATGTGATGGCACCAACAACGATACCGATCCCCATTTCAATCCGGCTGAGAACAGTCAATTCGCCCCCAGGCCCCACAATGCCATAGGCCGCCGGATTATAGAAAGCGGCCGCGGCCACGAGAACCGCCGCCAAACCAACGAGGGAGTGGAAGGCCGCTACAAGCTGTGGCATGGCTGTCATGGCAATACGCTGCGCAATAACAGCACCAATGGCACCACCAATCACGATACCGCCAATGATCCATTCATAAGACAGAACGCTTGGGTTCAGGATTGTGACGACCATGGCAATTGCCATGCCGAGCATACCCATCACGTTACCGCGACGGGAGCTTTCCGGTGAGGACAGTCCCCGAAGAGACAGGATAAAGAGAATGGCGGATACCAGATAGGCAAGCGCCGTAAAATTAGCTGACACGGTATCGCCCCCTTATTT
>JAEPMY010000068.1 GCA_017643685.1 Sneathiella sp. | reverse complement strand
GATGAGGCCTCTTCCGTGGCATAAACGATCGTCATTATAACGGTGCACCGGCTTTCACCGCTGCGATAGATGTGGGGTTGATCCGCATTAAATGTGTGCGACTGCCCAGCAGTCAGATTTTTGACATTCCCGTAGAGGCCAACTTCTAGATCCCCGCTGATAACTGTAACCGTTTCTGTTGCCCGGCGGGAGTGTCCTTCAGCCTTATGTTCGGTGTGCGGCATGCATGACATCCAATAGATGTCTACTGGTGGATTATCTGTTCCATGATCAATAAGTCGGACTTCAATATTGCTTTCTTCAATGGAGCCGCTAATTGGCGAAATCAAAGTACTGAAGGGTACATTAAGCTGAATGGCAAGCCGCCAAATGGTATCAACAGTAGGATTCCCGTCACCTTGCTCAATGCGGGATAAATTGGACTTCGCAATACCAGCAGACTGAGCCAATTGCGAAAGAGAGATATCTCGATCTTGCCGCAGTTTGTGAATGTGCCGCCCTAGCTTTTTGACGTTCAGTTTATTCATAAAAGGCATCCCGTGTTCGATATAACGAACGTTCTATATATGGAACAATTTTAAGTCAAATGTTATTCAGGCATCTGTGTGAAATGAAGTGGAAGCTTGGTCTGCGTGCTGTGTATTCAGCTTCGTTTCAGCTTCTGTATCGTATTTTCCAAGGCGTTGAGGAAATTACTGCGATCTTTTTTTGTAAAAGAAGCGTTGTAACCAGAGATTTCGCCGGTGTCGCGTAAATGGGTGTTCAGGTCTCTCATAGCGAGTTTCATGCCGATAGATGCGTTGGTGAAGGGCTTTCCGGTTGGGCCCAAAACGGTACTCCCGACTTTTAGGCAGCGATCAGCGAGCGGAATATCTGAGGTGATGATCACATCTTTGGGGCCGCAATTGTCGGCAATCCAATTATCTGCTGCATCAAATCCATCATCGACAACAACTTGTTCGATTAATGGGCTTTGGGGTAGGCGCAGCCAACTGTTGCTGACCACGTAGCTGGTCAGTTTATGGCGGCCGGCTACTCGATATATCTCGTCTTTTACGGGACACGCATCTGCATCGATAAAAATTCTAATCATTTGGCGTCTACTTTTCTAAGCTCAGATGCAGCTATCATGGAGGGTGTAAGCTTTTAAGGCAATTTGGGGACATATTTTGTGTCAGACTTGGCACATTGTCGACACTTATGAAGACTAGACTATTTTCAAGGGCGATCAATTTGTGACACGAAATCAATAAAATCTCTGCCTTTGCAGTGTTTATAGTGATGGGCAGGTAAATCGGTTGCGTATAAAAGATAAAGTCCTAGATGAGAGAGTTAATGAGAGAAGATAAGTTTATCAGATATACTGAAAATCAACCAATCTCCTATCTGGGGTGTGATAATAAAATTTTGCATTGGATTAAATCGAGTTCCTAATCGTGTTTCGACAAGCCTTTCATATTGCTCTGATTTCCTGCGCTTTGATCGCTGCGACTACTGCTTCTGTTTCTGCTGAAGATGCGGGTGAGACTAGCAGCGCTAGTAACTGGTCATATGAAGTGGTTATTCCAGAAAACTTGCCTAATAATTTATCTGAACTATTGGAGCAGTCTTCGGGACTTGTTCGTTTGGCAGAAAAGCCGCCGATCAGCTACGCTGGATTGCAAAGGCGAGTAGAAGACGACGCTGAGACCTTTCGGAAAGTTCTAAAGTCAGAAGGCTATTATGCAGGCCAGATAAAGTCGCAAATTAACCGCGGGTCAGTGCCACATCAGGTTACTTTTCAAATTGACGCCGGCCCGCAATATAAAATCTCTAATTATGCGGTTCAGTATCATTATCTGCAGACTATCCCGCCGCAGATTGATTTATCTCCCCTCGCGATCCAGCACGGCATGCCAGCGCGATCAGAGCCTATTCTGACATCACAGAAGCAAGTCATCGCTCAACTGGCGAATATGGGTTTTCCTTTTGCCAAGATTAAAGATCAGAATGCAGTTGTTGATTATAATAGCAGCAGTATGAGTGTTACCTTGATGGTTGAAACTGGCCCTTACATCCAAATGGGGGAATTGCAGCTTATCGGTCTGAACGAAGTCAACAAAGAGCATATGCGGCGCTTGTCCGGTTGGGTGAATAACAGGCCTTACCGCAAGAAAGACCTTGAGACACTCAGGCGTGTATATCTTGATACGGGGCTGTTCGATGCTGTGCGCTATGAAATTCCTAGTAAAGTGAATCTCGATGCTTCTGTCCCCGTAACCTTTACCTTTGGCGAACGCAAACATCGCTCCGTTGGGGCTGGAATGGAATATTCCTCAAGCGAAGGTTTAGGGGCGCAGGCTTATTGGGAACATCGGAATTTCTTTGGTCAAGGAGAGACTGTCAGAGGCGATATTTACGCTTCCGAGATTAGGCAGGAGCTCTCTGTCAGTTTTGTAAAACCTGATGTCTTTACACGTCATCAAAGTTTTAAAGCCGAGGCAGATGTAAAACGTGAAAACACGGATGCCTATACGGCAGAAAGCGCAAGAGTTTATGCCGGACTTGATCGGCGCTGGGGCTCTCATTGGACATTGGGCGGTGGTTTGTTCGCTGAATTCTCAAATATCGAAGAAAATGGTGATACTGAAAATTTCGCATATTTTGGCGCCCCATTCACAGCCTCTTTTGACAATACGGACGATTTGTTGGATCCATCGGAAGGCGTTCGGTTTGGGGCAACTCTGACCCCTCATTTCGGTTTAAATGCAGCATCGTCCAACTTTGTCACAACTGAATTATACGGATCTACTTATTATTCGGTATTGGATGAAAAGCGTTTAATTCTGGCCCTTCGTGGTAAAGTTGGAAGTCTCGTCGGCGATAGCACAGCAGATATTCCGGCGGTCAAAAGGTTTTATGCAGGGGGCGGGGGATCTATCCGCGGATATGAATATCAGTTGGTCGGACCACTTGATGGAAATAATGATCCGAGCGGCGGCAGATCTGTGATTGAAGTGGGCGCCGAGGCACGCATTCGAATTACGGATACAATTGGCATCGTTCCTTTTATTGAAGGCGGCGACGTTTATGAGGAAATGGCGCCCGATTTCTCCGGGGAGTTTCAATGGGCTGCAGGACTTGGCGCCCGATATTATACGCCTTTTGGTCCTGTTAGGCTGGATGTCGCGGTTCCTCTAAACCCCCGCGATAATGTGGATGATAAATTCCAATTCTACATCAGTATCGGTCAGGCATTTTAGATGCGAAAACAGATTGGCAAGATACTGGCTTGGGCATTTTTAGGCCCACTTTTACTTTTATGCGTCGTGCTAGGAAGTAGCTATGCCCTCCTGCAAACAGATGCTGGAAGGATGTTCCTATCCGATCAGATCGAGGGCGCCGTATCGGATGATAACGGGCTAGGCCTTGAAATTAATGGCCTTGTCGGCAATGTTTTTGGTGATTTTGCGGTTGCAGAGGTCGTTTTAAAAGATCCAAAGGGAGATTGGCTTAAGCTACAAAATGCGGAAGTTTCTTGGTCACCTTTTGACCTGTTGCGAGGTGAGGCAAGTATTCAGAATGTTTCTGCTGAACTTGTTACTGTGCGTCGTCAACCTGACCTTCCGCCTGCCGCTCAAGACGAGGAAAGTAGCAGTGGTTTCGCACTTCCTATAAAGCTGCGCCTGCAAAGATTTTATCTTGATCGGGTCGATGTGGCCGAAGCGTTGTTTGGCCGTGAAAGTTCTTTTCAGGTTTCTCTAAATCTCAATTCCCGAACAGCGTCAACCTTACAGAGTGAACTCAAAGTCACGCCTCTCGACGGCATCAGAGATTTTGTGGCGGGCGATATACTCTATTCTTTGGATACCCAAAGAATAGGTGTGTTTGTGGAGGTTGAGGGGGAAGAGAAAGGGCTTTTCAGTCGCTTGATCGGATTGCCAGGACTTCCAGCGTTGTCCGCTTCTTTAACTGGGGATGGGCCTTTAACTGATTGGCAGGGTCAATTAACTGCAAATGCAGAAGGTGTTTTTTCTGGCGATCTTTTGCTGCTGACCAACGGTGACCAAATCATCAACGCCGGGATATCCGGAGGTGTGGATATCGCAAAAGAGTTGGTTGCTGACATTCCTCTGACAAACGGTGAGAGGATTACGATTGATGCCAATCTGGGGTTTGATACGAAAAATAATAAGCTCGAGGTCTCCGCAGTGCAGGTTCAGAATGGCGTTCTGAATTTAGAGGCTAAAGGGGACGTTGATGTCAAAACGTTAGATGTCAAAGGGGCGTTGAAACTCTCTGCAATTCAGATGGAGCCTATAAACAAGCTTATCGCGCCTGCCTCAATGCAGGACATGACGCTTCATTCTGAAATCGTTGGTAATCTGGAAGATTTAGATGTTGTTGTAGATTTTTCTGTCGCGCAGATGAGGGTATCAGGCAGTGAAGAGGCGCCCCCGGTTAGTGTTACTGATATCAAGGGCACCGTTACCTCTTCCTTAGTGGTGGCTGAGTTGGAGAATACTCCTTTTCAAGCTGATGTAACTCTGCTGGAGTTCTCTGGCCTGCCAGATGAGATTGGTAAAGCCCTTGGAGAGCGTATTATCCTTCAGTCAAAGGGGAATTACGCGTCAAAAAGTGGAACGCTTGAGGTCCAGAATGCTCAAATGAGCGCGGATCATTTGACGCTGGAGGCGAATGGTCGCCTTAACACTGTTGCCAATAGCGCTGAAGTCAATGTCGTCACGGACTTGGATGATTTGGGTGTTGTGACACCTTCCTTGAAGGGGGCGGTTCAAGTTGTTACCAAGATTTCGTCTACTGATATATCCAAGACTTTTCAAGCACGCGTGGATACCTCTCTCTCTGATTTGGATTTTGGAAATCCTGAGCTGCAGGAGCTGGTTGGGCGTAAGATATCGTTGGGTGCAGACATATCCACTCTGGGTGACTTGCTAAGCATTCAAGCTTACATGCCGCTAAAGGTAGGAGAAGTGAGAGCGAATGCGGATATTCCAATGTCATTTGAGATAGTCGACGCTAACCTTCAGCTAAGCCTACCAAAGCTTGCCGCTTTTTCGAAAGTTGCCGGTTCGCCTCTTGGAGGGCAATCGGAGATATTCGTAAAAGTCGACGGACCGCTGGAGGATCCAAGCGCCATTGGTGATGTCGCCTTCACTAATTTGTCCGTGAACGATATTTCCGTAGGGCAGGGGGCGTCCAGTTTTACCGCTAACTCAATTGTATCGTTACTTTCGGGGCAGGTTGAGGGGGAATTTAGCTCCTCTCCTATAAATGCAAAATTTAAAGCAGAATATGATCTATCTGATCCATCCTTGTTGAAAGTTCGCAATATTAATCTGACGCAACCGGGCAATTTGGTTGAGGGCGCGCTGGATATTCCGCTTGATGGCGCTCCTTTATCCGGTGAAGTTAAGGCAAATATTTCGAACTATGAAACCCTTGCTTTAGTGTCTCCTCTGCCGATTATGGGGCAAGTGTCTGCAACGGTGATGCTCTCTGAAAAGGGAGGTGGGCAAGCCGCTTCCCTAAGATTAGAAGGGGAGAAGATATCTGGCGGCGCCGATCTGCCAAGTATGGAGCGTTTGCAGGCTAATTTAGAGGCGACAAACGCTTTCACAGATCTTGAATTCTCAGGTGAAATACAAGCCTTTGAGGTTAAAAATCAAGATCTGACAATTGAAACTGCCCGTGTTAATGCGCGGGGTATTCTCTCTGACCTTGCTTATGAATTCGCGGCAAGAAGTAACGGTAAGCTCCCTTT
Source organism: Sneathiella sp. (assembly GCA_017643685.1). GTDB lineage: Bacteria > Pseudomonadota > Alphaproteobacteria > Sneathiellales > Sneathiellaceae > Sneathiella. The sequence continues at coordinate 11,575 of JAEPMY010000068.1, read as the reverse complement.
TCAGTTGTCAGGCGCAGGTGACGTTAGTTTGAAAGAGACAGTGCAGGAAGTCTCTTTTCGGAAGCTTAGTGGTTCATTCGGGGGAGAGCCGATTGCCCTGGAAGCGCCTCTTAATCTATCAAAGCGCGGCGAGGATGTTCGGGTTGCCCCTTTTACGCTGGCAGTTGGGCGAGGGAAGGTGCAAGGCTCGGCGAATATAATGTCAGATCAAGCTCTTGCTGATTTCACGGTTTCGTCCTTGCCTTTGGAATTGGTACAAATATTCCGGTCCGATATTCCAATCTCTGGCGATTTGAGGGCAGTACTGAAACTTCAGGTTACATCTGATAATAGTTCAGGTGAGATGTCTGCTGAATTGGATAATGTTGTCCTTGAGGGGCCTGATTTTGAGGGGATTCCACCACTCTCTAGCAGTATTAATGGCAATTTGAGCGGTGATCAGCTTCGTGTGACAGCCAACCTCTCCGGACTTGATGAAACATCCGTAACAGCGGAAGGGGGAATTCCGGTCAAACTGTCAGTGTCTCCATTTCATATGGAATTGCCTCAAAGCAGCCCTGTAACTGGCAAGGTGAATGCCTCTGGTAATCTCGGTAAAATCTGGCCCCTTCTTGGACTAGATCGTCATTTGCTGAGCGGAACTCTCGCCGCCAATGTAGCGATCTCAGGCAGTATCCAGAAACCAGAGGTGAAGGGGCTGGTTGAGCTGATTAATGGGCGGTATGAAGAAATTGAACTTGGTACCCTTATCGAGCAGCTGCAGTTTAGAGCTGATGCAGAAGATCTGGATCAGATCTCTCTTCAGGTGTCAGGAACAGATGGGGAGGATGGGCGTCTGAATGTCAGCGGCACAATTGGTATTGCAGATTTTGCAAACCCGGATATGAATATATCTGCGCAGCTTAGAAAAATGGCGGTTCTCCGTCAGGATCTGATCTCTATTGTCACTAATGCAGATCTTTCCGTGCGTGGAAATCCAACTGCGCTGACCGCTCAAGGGAATATTGTTACCGAAACGATTGAGGTGGATATCAGTGGCTCTACCGGACCAAGCGTTGCGGAGATACAAGTAACCGAGGTGAATTTTCCGCAGGGCATCGCCGAGGCCAAACAGGAAGACACAAAATCCTCTCCTTTAAATGTTTTGCTGGATATTGGTATTGAACTACCGCGCCGTGTTTTTGTTCGCGGTAGGGGATTGGACTCCGAATGGGAAGGGCGTTTTTCTGTTAAAGGATCCGCAAATAACCCAATTGTTAGTGGGCAGCTTAATCCGGTTCGAGGGCAATTCACTTTCGCGGGAAAAGCATTCGAATTGCAAGAAGGGGCGGTTCTATTGCGAGGACAGGGAGAGATCGATCCTGAGCTTTCACTTGCCGCAAAATATGAAGGGACAGATGTTACGGCTATTGTGCGTATTGAGGGCAAGGCCTCTAATCCGCAGATCAGTTTCACGTCTCCTGACGGTTTGCCTCAGGATGAGGTGCTCGCGAGAGTGTTGTTTGGAAAGTCCGCAGCTAAATTATCAGGAGTAGAGGCATTGCAGCTTGCTCAAGCTGTTGTCGAAGTCTCAGGAGGGCTTGGAAGCGGCGGCGGTATTCTGGGCTTTGCTCGTCAAGCAATCGGCGTTGATGTATTAAGCGCTGGCGTGAATGAAGAAACAGGCAACGCCGAAGTGTCTGTTGGTAAATATGTGACCGATAATATTTACGTTGGTGTTGCGCAAGGGGCCACTGCGGGTAGCACGTCAGCGAAAGTTGAAATAGAGCTAACCCCAAATATCACCGTTGAAAGTGAAACCGATCAAACTTCGAATAGCAGTGTTGGCGTTTTCTGGAAGTGGGATTATTGAGCTATGGAAAGATTGTAGCCGGCCTCAAAGAGACCGGCTGCAATCTTTATGATTTAGAAGGAGAGAGCGTAGCCGACCATCGCACCCAGTCGATGGTTTCGTTCGCCTTCTTCTTCCTGGAAGCGGTAACCCGCGCCTAAAGTAATCCCGATATCAAACCGGTAGGCAAGAGATGCTTGAAAGAACTCCCCATTAAGCGCTTCATCCGGCTCGTCCGGGTTTTTATTGTTTACATATGTGTAAGTTGAGCCAAACACCCATTGTTGATAACCAAGCTCGGCTCCAGCGGTGTAATAGGTCCGGTCATGTGGGGCTTCTCCGTTTAGGTGATTGATGTGAACAATTTCACCCAGCAGACGCCCGTTCCAGTCTTCATTGAACTGGTGTTCATATTGCCCCGAGACAGTAAAGCGGGTTTCATCTTTTTCATCGCCTTCCCCTTTGGCCTGGTGAGCGAAACCCACCCGGTAAGACAGCCCTTCCGGGATAACGCTGTCATCTGAATGAAAATCAGAGCCCCCGAGAGAAATAGCAAAAGAGGAAAAATCTTCGGTGTTCGAGACACCGCCATCTTCTTCGTCAACGTCGCCACGTTGATACAATACAGAGTTGCTTAAGAATGTGGTGTCCGCAAAGAAAGTGCTTATATCCAGCCGGTGCGTGCCAAGATTACCGGCGTTGTAGCGACCGTAACCACCGAAACCGATTTTCTCTCTGACAGTGTATTCATCTACAACCTGATAGCCATAAATGCCGGGCATCACATGTTTGTCAAAGCTGACCACCGGATCAAACTTACCAGCATAAAGGCCGAAATGCTCTTGGTCGTAGTTAATTGTGAGCTCCCGAACGAATAGGGGGGTGTCTTCAAAATAACGATTACTGCCATCAAGCTCCGCACCGCCGCCGCCGTGATCATGCCCAGCCGGCTCACCTTCAAGCTCAATATTGGTATTTACAGATAACCCATTGCCAAAGCCGTATCCCATTTCGATATGTGAGTGCGTATAGGCTTCGTCTATTTCTTCATCTGACTCAGCTGCGCTATAGACATGGTCATAGAAAGCCTGAAGATGCATGTCCCCGTAAAATCCGGATTTAGGGGTAGTGCCATGGCTTTCGTGGGCGTGATCATGCTCATGGCTGTGCCCATGGTGATCGTGATTATGTCCGCCACCAGCATTTGCAACTGCTGGAACCAGAAGGACCGCGAGAGAGGGAAGTAGCTTTGATGTCTTCATTTTTATTCGCCTTAACAGATACGTTATAACGTAACATCAATAAAAATGAGTTTATGTCAAGCCCCTCTCTAGGGAGAATTGGTTAATCTCATGCATCGAAGATACTCTGTGCGCAAAGTAGGCGCTTAGAACATCAGGTTGCTAGGATCTATGTATCAAGGGATATGTCTACTGGGATCGACTTAAAGGCGGGTGTTTTACTGCGTGGATCAATGTCAGTACCGGCTAGAATATTTGCCTCTGGATAATAAGCCAAGATGGATCCCGACGGTAGATCGAACGGATAGACAGTGACATCTTCCATAACGCCATCATTTGATTTTACTGTCGCTTTGGTATCTGTTGAAATGCCGAGACGTTTCATGTCGTCTGAATTCATTAAAATAGACCAGCGGTTTTTTGTGCCGCGATAACTGTCATGTTCTTCATAAATGATGGAGTTGTATTGCCCTTCGCTTCGAATGGTGGAGAGCGTGAAGGGTGCGCCTTTCTTTTTAGGAAAGGCGGTAGTTGTGAAACGAGCTTTGCCGCCAGGTAACTTAAAGTCGGGGGTGTGCAGTAACCGGTTTTTGATGTGGAATTCTCGCTTTGCGACCTCGATATCACTCATTTCTTCCATACCCGGAATGCAGTCCGCAATTGCTTTTCTAAGCTCGCGGTGTCTGGAGAATGCAGTGAAATCAATTTTATCTGTATCAACAATTCCTGCCCCTAATTGGGATAAGATGACAGACTCCGGCTTTACGTTTTCAAGCCGCGATATGCCACCATCTGACAGGCGGACAAAGTTAAACATGCTTTCTTGAGTTGTTGGCTCCCACTCTTCATCTCTGGCTGTCACTGGCAGAACGAGGGTCTCTCCGCCATCTTGTCCGTGCACATGACCTGTATTCAGGGTGGTAGTGAGATAAAGCTTAAAGCCAATGTTGTTCAGTGCCTGCTCACACCATTTCGTATTTGGGGTCGCCGCATAAATGTTACCGCCCATAAATACGGCTGCCCTTACATTTCCATTGTAGGCGGCGGCGATGGAGGACATGGTATCAAGCCCTTTTGTTTTAGGCAGGCTGACCCCGAGGTTATTTTCAATGTTGGCCAGGATATCTTCAGGGAGCACTGGCTTAACCCCAATGGTGCCGATACCCTGAACGTTGGAATGCCCCCGAAGAGGAAGCAGGCCAGCATTCGGGCGACCAATCATCCCCCGCATCAATGCAAGATTGGCAATCTGTTCGATGTTTTCAACGCCATGTTTATGATGGGTAATGCCCATACCCCACGCAAATACGGCGGATTTTGAAGACGCATATAACTTTGCAACCTTCATGATCTCAGTTTTTGAAAGGCCCGTGCGCTCAGTAATTTCCTCCCAAGGGGTAGTTTCAATATCCTTTTTAAAGTTTTCGAAGCCGTCGGTGTGGGCCCCGATAAAGTTGGTATCTGTGGCACCCAGCTCAAGAAGGCCCTTGGCGATCCCTTTGAACAGGGCAATGTCCTCTCCAATTCGTGGCTGCAGGTAGTGGGAGGCGATTTCATCCCCACCTTTCAGCATGGATTTAGGGCTTTTCGGCAGGGCAAATTTTACTAAACCGGGCTCACGCGCTGGATTGATGACAACGACATGCCCACCGCGATCTCGGCAGGCTTTGAGCTTATGAATGAAGCGGGGATGATTGGACGCTGGATTGGCGCCGATGACAAAAATCAGATCGCAGCCGTTCAGATCATCCAGTTCGACAGTAGATGTGCCTGTCCCGATCACATTACCAAGCGCGACACCCGTTGCCTGATGGCAGAAGTAAGAGCAGTTGGTGACGTTGTTGGTGCCATATAGGCGGGCGATTAATTGAAACAGAAATCCTGCTTCATTCGAGGAACGGCCAGAGGAATAGAAAAAGCTTTGATCAGGGGGCGTTGCGTTCAGCCGTTCAGTGGCAATATGAAGTGCTTCATCCCATGAGATTGGCGTATATTTTTGAGAGCCTTTTGCTTTATAAAGAGGCGTGTTCAAGCGCCCTAGTTTCTCCATTTCGCGGCCTGTCAGGTCCTTGAAATCCTCCAATGTGTGCTTTGTAAATAACTCTGTGGGGATTGGTGGCTGGATATCGGTGGATTGGGCCTGCACGCTTTTATTACAGACAGCGGGATATTCGCCTGCCTCATTCACCATCCCGCCCATCTGCCCACCCATTCCAAGGGCGCAAGATTTACAGGTATTGCGACTATTAAGCGCTTTTGCTGCACGGGTGACACCGATTTGGCGAATGGTATTCAGGGTATACAGAACCTTCTTATGCCCTCCGCCAACAATCTGTCTTGTCATGTGTAATCTCCCGCGGCGTTGTGTGCCCAACGTACTTTAACCTTTTATATGCTTACGGCTCGCAATTCAGGCCGCCAATATTTGAACTGACCGAAAATCGTAAAGCCCCTTTAGTTTAATACGTTAAGGTCTTTCAGAATAGGGTCAGTTGAATAAAAAAGGGCCCCGAGAGGGCCCTTTAAAATCAGGAATGCCTATCTGGATTAATGAAGATCAAAGCGATCTGCATTCATCACCTTTGTCCAGGCTTTGATAAAGTCGCTGACAAATTTTTCTTTGTTGTCATCTTGAGCATAAACTTCGGCATAGGCGCGGAGAATGGAATTTGATCCGAACGTTAAGTCCAATTCAGTCGCCGTCCATTTAACCGAACCTGTTTTCCGATCCCGAATTTCATATAAGCCGTTGCCGATCGGGTGCCAGAGATTTGCCATATCCGTCAGGTTCGAAAAGAAATCTGTGGAAAGCGCTCCTTCGTTATCGGTGAAGACACCATGCTTTGACCCGCCATGATTAGTTCCCATGACGCGCATGCCGCCGACCAAAATGGTCATCTCTGTGGCTGTTAGTCCCATTAATTGAGTGCGATCCAGCATCAGTTCCGCTGAACTGACAACATAATCCTGCTTCAACCAATTGCGGTAACCATCGTGAAGCGGCTCCAGCGGTTCGAAGCTGTCACCATCGGTCATCTCGTCGGTTGCATCACCTCTACCGGGAGCGAAAGGAACCTCGATGTTGAAACCGGCGGCTTTCGCTGCTTGCTCAACACCTACGTTGCCAGCAAGAACGATCATATCCGCGACACTTGCGCCGCTTTCTTCGGCAATGGGCTCAAGTATACCCAGAACTTTGGACAGGCGATCAGGTTCATTCCCCTCCCAATCTTTTTGTGGGGATAGGCGAATGCGGGCTCCATTCGCGCCGCCTCGCATGTCAGAACAACGATAGGTACGGGCGCTATCCCATGCGGTTGAAACCATTTCACTAATGCTCAGTCCGCTTGCCGCAATTTTTGATTTTGCACTAGCAATATCATAGGAACTGTTACCCGTTGGAATTGGATCCTGCCAGATTAAATCTTCTGCGGGTACATCCGGGCCGAAATAACGGACTTTAGGGCCCATGTCACGGTGTGTCAGTTTGAACCAAGCTCTTGCAAACACCTCTTGGAAATAATCAGGGTCCTTGTAGAAACGCTCAGAAATCTTGCGGTAAGCGCGATCTTTCACCATCGCCATGTCGGCATCTGTCATGATCGGATTTCGCCGTATAGATGGGTCTGCTGCGTCAACGGGCTTGTCTTCCTCTTTAATGTTAATCGGCTCCCACTGATTTGCGCCGGCGGGGCTGGATTTAAGTTCCCAATCGTAATTGAAGAGAAGGTAGAAATATCCGTTGTCAAACTCGGTTGGATTAGTGGTCCATGCGCCTTCAAGGCCACTTGTAATTGCATCGCCCCCAACGCCAGATCCGCTTGGGTTTTTCCATCCAAAGCCCTGATCTTCTACTGGGGCACCCTCCGGGTCAGGGCCCAGAAGCTCCGCGTTGCCATTACCGTGGCATTTGCCGACGGTGTGACCACCAGCGGTCAGGGCAACAGTTTCTTCATCATCCATTGCCATGCGGGCAAAGGTTTCCCGAACGGCGTCTGCCGTTTTCAGCGGATCAGGTTGCCCATCCACCCCTTCGGGATTTACATATATCAACCCCATCTGAACCGCGGCGAGTGGATTTTCAAGGGATGTTTCGTCGGCGCTTTCGTACCGGTCTTTGGCAAGCCATTCTTTTTCAGATCCCCAGTATACGTCTTCTTCCGGACCCCAGATGTCCTCGCGCCCAAATCCAAAACCAAAAGTTTTAAGGCCCATTGTTTCATAGGCAATTGTACCTGCGAGGATTATCAGATCAGCCCAACTGACCTTGTTCCCATATTTCTTTTTGAGGGGCCATAGCAAGCGCCGTGCTTTATCGAGGCTGACATTATCGGGCCAAGAGTTGAGAGGCGCGAAACGCTGGTTTCCTGTTCCGCCGCCGCCGCGGCCATCGGCAATCCGGTAAGATCCTGCTGCATGCCATGACATTCGGATCATTAATCCGCCATAATGCCCCCAATCGGCAGGCCACCATTCCTGACTTTCTGTCATCAGGTCACGCATATCCTGTTTTAAGGCTTCCACATCCAGATTCTTTAACTCATCTCGATAGTTGAAACCTTTGCCCATAGGGTCGGTTTTTGTGTCATGTTGATGGAGAATGCTGAGGTTGAGAGCATTTGGCCACCACTCCATATTTGACATTTTAGTCGTTGTAGCACCGCCGTGCATGACGGGGCACTGGCCCTGTTGTGCTGAATTTTTTGTCATCTCAACCTCTCCCTTTCTTCAATCAAGATTGCTTCTTTAAAATAATTCTAAAAAGATATTATTTGAATATAAGGTCGAGTTTGAAAGAGTGAAGGAGTTTCTCAAGATAAATTTGATGAAGCGTTTGTTACCTCAATAGATCTCTTACAAGAAGTTCTTGCAGTAACTCTGGATGTTGTCTGAAAAGTCCTGCCGAAAACGCTTCTTCACTTGCCAGTGCACTAACCAAAGGAAGTTCGGAAAGTGGAAGCTGAAAGGTGTAATTTCCAATTGAGATGCTATAGTTCTGTCTGTCTTTCAGCGGCGTTAGCATGATTTTGACAGATGGCGGCTTGAAAAGTTCGGTCTCGGCTTCGATCAGTCCTGCCACATCAACTTCAACGTCTTCTTCGTCCAAGAGGTTTTCTTCAGCGATATGTGTGGGAGAACTAAAATAGTGTGTTATCCATTGATTGAATAAACTCTCGTCGTAAATGCCGGTCATAAAGGATTTTAAATCTTGAATATGTTCTTTGCCGACTTCAAAAGGGGCCGCTGTCTCAGTCAGGTTTTGCCCCAGATATCGTGGTAAGTTCTCGTGATGCTCTTCAATGAAGTGACTAAAATCACTCATCATTTCAGAGAGAGTGGGGCCGAGGAAACCAATGGAATAGGTCAGGGATGGCTCTAGGCTTACACCTTGGTGGGCAAATTTTGGCGGGATGTAGATGATATCCCCTTCGGTTACAATCACCTCTTCGCCGTCAAAGGCGTCTTTCAGGATTTCCAGCGGGATATCTTCAATATACTCCTCTTTCTGGATAGCTTCTTTTGCAACTTTCCAGCATCTTTTGCCCATCCCCTGAATAAGGAAGACATGATAACTGTCTACATGTTCCCCAACGGTGCCTCCTTTTGGGGAAAAACTAACCATAATGTCATCCAACAACCAGCGAGGGCAGAAATTGAACTGCTTTAGGAGTTCAGCTGTTTCTTCATGATATTGGTCAATATTTTGAACTAAGAGGCTCCAGTCGCTTTCTCCTAGTTCATCAAAAACTTTCGCTTCAAAAGGACCATAATCACAGCGCCAATCGGATGGTTTGCCGCCTTTACGGACGAGACGGGATTTAACCTCTTCTTCCATCGCCAGGCCCGCCAGGTGATCGGCGTCGATTAAGGTGCTTGTGGTCGCTGCCGATATCATTCCGCGAACCACAAAGGGCTTCTTGTTCCAGTAAAGGCGGAAGAAGTCAGCGGCGGATGGCATTGCATCAAGGATCATGGACATGGCAGAGCCTGCGATTGGATAAAATTGATAGGTACCGCCTGTACCTTTATGAGTAAAGGACTGATGCCGTATTTACGGCGGTAAAGGTGTTATATTCTTATGTATGATTTGACAAATGGCCTGATGTGCAACAAGACGTGTCTGACGGTCCCGTTTTGGAAAGAAGTGTCAGATGGAAATCACGGTAAATTTTTTGGATAACCTTCGGCTTGAGGCGAAATTTGACGATTTCACCATTACAGCTGATCAGCCCATTCGGTATAAAGGGGATGGAACAGCTCCAAGTCCATTTGACTATTTTCTCGCTTCATCTGCGCTATGTGCAGCATATTTTATCAAGGTTTATTGCCTCGCGCGGGACATTCCCACAGATGATATCCGCGTATCCCAAAATAACATTATCGATCCAGATAATAGGTATAATCAGACCTTTCAGATTAATGTGGAACTGCCCCCGACTATCTCTGAGAAAGATCGCATCGGCATTTTGCGCTCAGCCGACCGCTGTACCGTAAAAAAAGTTGTGCAGCAGGGGCCAGATTTCAAAATTGAAGCGGTAGAGGATCTGGATGCGGGGTCGCTGCTTGAGACATACGAGGCTGAAGGGCATACAATGATCCTTGGTAAGGATCTGCCACTTGAGGAAACGATTGCCAATATGACCTCAATCCTCTCAGAGGTTGGGGTGAAAATTGAGGTGGCCTCTTGGCGAAATATTGTGCCAAACGTCTGGTCACTCAATATCCGAGAAGCCTCTTCCCCCATGTGCTTCACCAATGGTAAGGGCGCAACAAGGGAGAGCGCGCTTTGTTCAGCTCTCGGTGAATATATTGAGCGGGCGAGCTGTAACTTCTTCTACAATGACTATTTCTTTGGGGAAGAAATAGCGAATAGCGAATTCGTTCACTACCCTAATGAAAAATGGTTCGAAGCGGGACCGGGCGATAGCTTGCCGGAAGGGCTGTTAGACGCTCATTGTCTTGAAATTTATAATCCTGATGGAGAATTGAAGGCGTCCAACCTGATTGATACGAATTCTGGCCGAATTGATCGAGGTATTTGCGCTTTGCCGTTCAAGCGAAGTTCAGATGAGGAAACTGTATATTTCCCATCCAATCTTCTTGAAAACCTGTTTGTGAGTAATGGTATGAGCGCCGGTAACAACCTGAATGAAGCGAAAGTTCAGTGCTTGTCTGAAATATTTGAACGCGCGATTAAACGGCAAATTCTGGAAGAGGAGATCACACTTCCAGACGTTCCAGAAGAGGTTCTTGCCAAATATCCAAGCATTAAGGCTGGGATAGATGAGCTGGAAGATAAAGGTTTTCCGGTCCTCGTGAAAGATGCGTCCCTTGGAGGTCGTTTTCCGGTCATGAGTGTGACCTTGATGAACCCTAAGACAGGGGGCGTTTTCGCCTCTTTCGGGGCCCACCCAAGTTTTGAAGTGGCTCTGGAGCGGTCGCTCACCGAATTGCTGCAGGGGAGGAGTTTTGAAGGGTTGAATGATGTGCCGCCGCCAACATTCAACAGTCAGGCTTTGCAGGAGCCAAATAACTTTGTTGAGCATTTTATTGACTCAACTGGTTTGGTTTCCTGGCGCTTCTTTAGTGAAAAAGCAGATTACGAGTTTTGTGAGTGGGATTTCAGTGGCACCACCGAAGAAGAAAATGACCGGCTGATGGACATTTTACATAACCTTGGGAAAGAGGTTTATGTGGCAACGTTTGAAGATTTTGGCGCTTCAGCCTGCCGTATTTTGGTGCCGGGATATTCAGAAGTTTATCCCGCAGAAGATCTGATTTGGGACAACACCAACAAGTCGCTTGCGTTCCGAAAGCAAATCCTTGGTATTCATGATCTGCCTGATGAGGCGCTGGAGGAAATGCTTGAGCGTCTTGAAGAAATGCAGCTTGACCACTACACCCTAATTTCAGATTTGATCGGCATCGTGTTTGATGAAAATACGGTGTGGGGTAAGTTGGATGTCGGAGAGCTTAAAATTCTTATTTATCTTGCTCTTGGCCAGTTTGAAGAAGCGAAAGAGCTGGTTACTGATTTCCTGAATTTCAATGACAATACGGTGGAGCGTATCCTGTTCTACCGAGCCATGAGTGCGGTCCTTGATATCATGATCGAAGATGATCTGGAGATGGAAGATTATTTGCTAAACCTTACTCGTATGTATGGGGGCGAAGTGATGGAGAGTGTGGTTGGCTCTGTTGAAGGCAGCGTTCGCTTCTCAGGGCTTACCCGGACAAGTCTGAAGCTTGAGGGGCTCGATAAACATCTACGTCTGATCGATAGCTATAAGAAGTTGCATGCGGCAAGAGCAGCAGCAAGATAATCAACCAGTTAATCATAAAAAGCCCCTCAGTAGTTGAGGGGCTCAGACTGCTGACAAACCCCGTCATATTTTGGCGGGGTTTTCTTATTAAGCGTTGTTGGATCGGATTTTCTGAGGGCGAGCGCCTTCCCATCCCCTATGAGGGTAGAGGATTGGCGTTGGCTGTCATTGTCAGGGCT
>JAEPMY010000155.1 GCA_017643685.1 Sneathiella sp. | reverse complement strand
TTCTGATGTTCTAATATGGCTTGATGACGTTCAATTTTCTAAAGGTAGTTTCACTAATCGAGTACAAGTAAAGCTGGAAACTGGCAGTAAATGGATGTCCATTCCATTAAAGGGAAAAGGAAGTTTTCAACAAATTTCGGAACTTGAAGCCATTGACAATAAATGGATTTTGCAGCACCGGGGAATGCTCCAACAATCGTTATCAGAGCAACCTTTCGTTAATGAAACCCTCTCTATTTTTGACTCTATCCCCAATAATGATCTCTTAATAAACACTTTGATCGCAAGCGTTGAAGAGCCTGCAAAGAAACTTTCCATTTTACCTAAAAAGATCATCAGATCTTCTGATATGAATATCGAAGGTTCCTCATGGCAGCGGGTTTTGAAACTAGTCGAAACCGTCGACGGGGACGAATACATTACTGGGCATGGAGCATTTAGATACATGAACCATGAAGCTTTTGAAGAGAAAGAAGTTCGAGTTTCCTACATGGATTATGATGTTCGGCCTTGGCCTCAAGCCCACGGCACCTTTTCGCCTTACGTGAGCATACTCGATTTAATTGCCGCCACTTCTTCGAGTGCTGCTCAAAAATACTTAAACCCCAGCACCATAGATTGGCGGAAATTTGTTGCTCAAAAGGAAAGTGACTCTTGATGGAGAAGACACCTGACTATGCTGCAGATTTTGCACGTGATGGGTTTGTAATCCTGAGAGGCTTCTATGACACTAGAACCCAAATAGAGCCAATTCGTGAAAACATCCGCTGGATTATCGAAACCCTGTGTCACAAATACGGGGTAAATGCTCCAACCAGCACGGTAGATGAGGCTCTAGGCCCTGGATATTTAGCCCTTGCAAAAGCAAATCGCGAATGGGGAGGAGAAGTTTATGACGCCGTCAAACAAATCCCAGCATTCATGAGGCTAGTATGTGATACTCGAAATGCAGAAATGTTTGCCTCGCTGCGTAAGGATTCTGTTCCTGGTCTCGCTGCGGGCGGTTATGGGATTAGGATAGACGCGCCTTACGAGGAGAGGTTTCGTGCACCATGGCATCAAGAATTCCCGGCCCAACTAAGAAGCTTGGATGGTATCGTTTTTTGGACGCCATTAATTTCTGTCACTAAAGAGCATGGCCCTGTTGAAATTGCTCAATCATCTCACAATGAGGGTTTAGTACCCGTTCATACTGACGATGCAGGTATTGGAAAATCTGGCGCATATGCTCTCCAATTGGATAAAGAGGAAGAACGACTAGGCCGCTATAAACGAATGGCTCCTCTAACAGAACCAGGTGACCTAGTTCTAATGGACTTCCTCACACTGCATCAATCGGGTAAAAATATGGCTGAATCTCCACGTTGGTCGATACAATTCAGGTATTTTAATTACGCCGACCCGACCGGTATCGATTTGAGCTGGCAAGGCTCATTCGCCGCGGGGCGAGATTTTGCAAAAATTTTACCAGAACTGGTGGTTAAAAAATGAAACAATGTCGTGTATGTGCAACTCCTCTCTCTCAGCCATCATACGCTGCTCCGGCTCCGGCTATGACATCGTTGTCCACACTTATTGATATTCCATCGGATGTTTTCGTTTGTCTTCAATGCGGACATATTCAGTCACCAAACCTTCCAGATGTTCAAGCCTTCTACGACAACGAATATCGAATATCGCTACAGTCTGACGAGCACGACCAACTATATGAAACGCGCAAAGGCAAACCAGTTTTCCGAACTGATCATCAAGCGCAAATCGTACTGGAGCTGGATTTGCCACAAAACGCTAAAATCTTGGATTTTGGGGCAGCAAAAGCTACGACGTTAAAGAAAGTTTTTGATCAAAGATCGGATTTAATTCCATATGTTTTTGATGTTTCCGAAGACTACCGTAGTCACTGGGCTAGTTGGGTAGATGAAGACAATCAGGCAACTTATCAGCTACCGCATGCGTGGCATGGCAAGTTCGACGTTATTACAGCTCACTTCGTGATCGAACACGTTGAAGAGCCCGTCCAAATCCTTAAAGAATTGGCTCAATGCCTCTCCCCTGAGGGGAAGTTATTTTTCTCTGTTCCTGATCCTCTTGGTAACTCTGGAGACTTATTAGTCGCCGATCACCTCAATCACTTTACAGAAGTAAGCTTGCAAAAGGCCATTGCACTGAGCGGACTAAAAGTGGAACGAATTAACCAATCTGACTTTCGCGGAGCCCATTGTGTTATCGCCACTCGAAGTAATGGAGTAGGTGTAGAGCCAGATAACCTTACAATTCAAAAGACCGTCTCAGAAGCGAATGAAAAGCTGGGTTGGTGGAAAAATGTACTTTCAAATTTAAAGGATTATCCGAACGCTGCGATTTATGGAGCTGGCTTCTACGGAACCTTAATCGCTAGTAGATTATCTGGACTTCCTATTTGCTTCATCGACCGCAACCCTCATTTGCAAGGGAAGAAGCATCTTAATCGCCCTGTAATCATACCCGAAGACTGTCCCAGTAATATTGAGACCATTTATGCAGGCCTAAATCCTGATCATGCACCCCAAATTCTTAATAAAGAACAAGAGTGGGTAAGACCTCATACCGATATTATTTATCTAACCTGAATCATTTGAGGTTAGATCTTAATAACATAGAGTTTAGTTTAGTGAGGCCTCGAAGAAAAGTGGCCTAACGATCTTAAGTCAACAGGATCTATCATCTCTCCAGATACTGTAATATTACATCACATACCCGCCTGATCTCCGCAGAACTGATATCGTGATAGCTTGGTAAGTTAATCGCTCGCGAAAAGAGTGAATAACTTACCGTATTTTGAGGCTTATCTTCAAAAGGGGTCATCATACTGACAGGGTAAAAGAAAACTCGCGCATCAATATTAGCTTGCTCCATATCTTTCAGTAACGCTTCGCGGTCGAAGTTTACTGACTTATCAAAAACAACGGTCCCCATCCAATAGGAGTTTATGTCTCCTGCGACTTCAGGATTCATACTTATCTCTGGTCGGCATCCTAAAATACGTTGATATTCCAGAAATATTTCGCGCTTACGTGCAACTAACTCTTCAATTCGTTCAAGCTGGGCGGTTCCAATCGCGGCATCAAGATTTGACATCTTGTATTTATATCCAATTTTTTCACACCAAAATTGCTTTGATATTTTAGGATCCCTGCCATGACTTTCCAGAACTAACAACTTCTCGTACAGTTCTTTCGACTGAACAATAAGCGCTCCCCCCTCTCCAGTAGTGACCGTTTTAGTCCCATGAAAAGAAAAGACTGACATATCGCCGATCGAGCCTGCTTTTCGCCCCTTATATAGGGATCCCAGCGCTTCCGCCGCATCCTCTATCACAGGAATATTATATTCTTTGGCAATCGACATAATCTCGTCCATATCACATAAATTTCCATAAACATGAACGACGATAATCGCCTTCGTTTTCTCAGTGATGGAGGCCCGAATAGCCTGTGGGTCAATACACCAGCTATCTTCAAGAACATCCACGAAAACAGGTGTTGCACCCAAATAGGAAATTGGTGAGACAGACGCTATCCATGTAATATCTGGAACAATCACTTCATCTTTTGGTCCAACATCAATTGCAGCCAAGGCCATATGCAAGGCTCCTGTGCAACTAGAAGTCGGGATCACATAAGGAACGTCCAAGTATGATTTGAGCAGATCTCGAAACCGATAAATATAGTCATAACAATTAGGTCCCCAACCATTAGCAGCGGCATCACTCGCATATTTAACTTCGAGATCGGTTATGGAAGGCTTGGCATAGTGAATTCGGGAGAGTTCCATTTATTTTATCTTTCGGTCTTCAGCTTCTTGCAGCTTTCATTTGATATAAACACATAGCCATTTTTCATTCAAAAATCATGCAATTTGTTTGCCCTGCATGGGTATTCAAACCTCTCCATTTAATCGACGAAAAACAAACAAGAGCGATTAAAGTATTCCATATTTTGAAAAGACATTACGAACTAAAATATTTCCTTATAATTGAAGATAAAAACACGTGACTTCATAGTTTTTAGAGGACAGGTCTTTAATCATGCAATATTGGCTGATCAAATCGGAACCCTCCAGTTGGTCGTGGAATGATCAGCTGGGCGCAGGAGATGCTGGGACTTTTTGGGACGGGATTCGCAATTATCAGGCTTCAAATAATATGAAAGCCATGCAAATCGGTGATCGCTGTTTCTTTTATCATTCCGTCAAAGAAAAAAGCATCGTTGGTATCGTAGAAGTCATCAAAGAATATTATCCTGACCACACAGATCCCAAAGGGCGTTTTGGCATGGTGGATGTCAAGGCGGTGGAAACAATGCCAAACCCGGTTAGCCTTGCCGATATCAAGGCCGAAGAAAGGCTTGGCAATCTGGCGCTGATCAGGCAAAGTCGCCTCTCGGTCGTTCCTGTTGATAAAGCATCATGGGATCTGATCTGCCAAATGGGTGGCTTGACCTCATAAAGGATCGGCCGCCGCCCCACCAGACGTAACCGGGTCAGCCAATGAGTAACAAATTTTCAATTCCAGGCCTTGGCACTAACGGCCAAGCCTATACCTTTCTGACCCTGACAACTTTGTTTTGGGGCTGCAACGCTGTGTTCAGCCGGATGGCCGTGGGTGAAGTATCTCCCCTATTGCTCGTCACCCTGCGTTGGACATTTGTACTGGTTTTGCT
>JAEPMY010000128.1 GCA_017643685.1 Sneathiella sp. | reverse complement strand
CGGTTGATCAAGGTCGATTTGCTGGAACAGGCGACGCAGCTACTGGATCACCAGATTAATTTCCGCCTTAAAGGATACGATAAGGCTATGACCGGGACCAAGCTGGCCGTGGTCCACCTTTGGAATGGACGTCCGCAGGAAAGCCTGAATGTGCTTTATAAATCCCGTTGGAAAGCGTTGCCCGAAAGCGTGAAGAAGGAACGTTTGTTTATTCAGGCGCGGGCTCATGCGGATCTTGGCGATTATGGCGAGGCACTTGCGTTGTTAGCAGATGAAAAAGGGCGCAAAGCAGATAAGCTTCGGGCGGATATCTATTGGAAAGCTAAAAATTGGCCTAAATCCATTGCGGCACTGGAAAAGCTTCTTGCCGAAAGCGGAGCTGCAAAAGCGGATAAGCTTTCCTCTGAACAGCTTCAACATTTGATGCAGTTGGCTGTCGCTCGCAATCTTTCCAATGATCCTGCGGGGCTTGCCAGAATGCGGAAAACGTATCGTGATAAGTTGGCCGAAACACCAGATCTGACCACCTTTGATCTGATTACGGAGCAGGCTGATGGATCGGAAACAGAATTCCGCAAACGAGCCAGCGCTATCGCGAAAGTGAGCCAGTTGGAAAGCTTCATGAGCGGTTACCGCGAACAGCTTAAAAACGGTGAGTTCTGGAATACAAACTGATTTGGGTTTGCAAGGCGGCTTCTGGCTGCTAAATGTTTGGAAACAAGCAAATTAATCTGAAGGAATTCCCATGGCTGGTCTGAATAAAGATATCGATCCAGATGGATTGCTAGAATATTCTGTTGTCTTTACCGATCGCTCCCTAAACCATATGTCCCAGTCATTTCAGGGCGTGATGCGTGATATTTCGCGGATGCTGAAGTCCGTATATAACGCCGACGGTGTGGCGATTGTCCCGGGCGGTGGAACCTACGGTATGGAAGCGGTCGCTCGTCAGTTCGCGACAGGTAAAAAAGCACTGGTAATCCGCAACGGCTGGTTTAGTTTCCGGTGGACACAGATTTTCGAATTTGGAAATATCCCCAGCGAAGAAGTCATTTGTATGGCCCGCCGGGTTCAGGATGATCCAAAGGCGCCATTTGCACCAGCCCCTATCGAAGAGGTTGTAGAAACCATTCATCGTGAAAAGCCGGCAATGGTGTTCGCGCCCCATGTGGAAACATCATCCGGTATCATTTTGCCAACTGAATACATGAAAGCGGTTGCCGACGCAGCACATGAGGTCGGTGCACTTTTCGTTCTGGATTGTATTGCTTCCGGTGCGGTGTGGGTGGATATGAAAGCCGTTGGTGTGGATGTGTTGATCAGCGCCCCTCAAAAAGGGTGGAGTGCTTCTCCTTGTGCTGGTCTTGTCATGATGTCCGATGCCGCGCTTAAATTGTTGGAGACAACAACAAGCACCAGCTTCGCCTGTGACCTCAAAAAATGGCGGGACATAATGTCCGCATATGAGAATGGTGGGCACGCTTATCATGCAACGATGCCAACCGATGCGCTGCGTCAATTCCGCGACACTATGCTGGAAACAGAAGAATACGGATTTGATAAGGTTCGGGATGAGCAATGGGCGCTTGGAAACGGTGTTCGTGGCTTAATGGCACAGCACCAATTCCGCTCAGTTGCGGCTAAAGGTTTCGAGGCCCCGGGGGTTGCGGTTTATTATACCGATGATCCCGAAATCCAGAACGGTTCGAAATTTGCCAAAGTTGGTCTGCAAATTGCCGCTGGCGTGCCGCTTCAGTGTAATGAAGGGGATAACTTCACTACATTCCGCCTTGGTCTCTTTGGCCTTGATAAACTGCATAACGTAGAGCGATCTGTGGAAAGCCTCGATCAGGCTCTTAAAACAGTTCTTTGATATTGGGAGGCCGGCTTATGAAGTCGGCCTCTTTTTCATTTTACGGCTGTGTTTGGCATATAGCCCGCGTTCTCTTTCATGGGCGCTGCCGGGGGCGATTACCGTGCTGTGGTATCTGTTCCAGTCGTTTTCGCTAAAAGCGTCTGCATTTTCAACAAACTCGAAATTTTTCAAAATCGCTTCGTCGTAGGTACTGCGGTGAAGCGGCTGAACCTGCATCAACGGCATCTCCCGTTTAATCAGGATCGGCATATCCGTTTTGGTGAGGCGTAAATTCGTAAAGAGAGGGCCAAACCAGTGGTCGGTTTCTACAATTCCTTCAAAGTGTTCGTAACACTGACTACCGGGCAGATTTGCTGGCCGTCGCACCAGAAGGCTCCAATTTTCTTCAGTTGTCGCAATTAGACCACTCCAGATCTTAACAACACCCGGCTCTGGCGCGGCTGAGATGAAAGGTGGTGCGTATCCTCTGATGGCCTTCGGGGCAGCCTCATCAAATGAATTGGAAAAGCCTGGATATTGTGCCGCGGTGAGCGGCATCCAGCTTTCCATATCGCCATATTGCCAGAAGATATCATTACCGTCCCAAAGAATGCGGAAGTCCATCGGTGGGAAGATATACCATCCAAAGGCGGATGCCGTTGTCATCGGTTCGCAATAGCGGAAGGCGCGGGTTGGGATCAGACCACCTGCAGATCTATCCGCCCTTTGCGGGGCAGGGGTGTCTTCTATTAAGCGGTAGAAGCGCACGATGGGGGCCGGAGCTCTTTGTCGCTCCGGCGCACCATTCAGGCTCGCT
Organism: Sneathiella sp.; assembly: GCA_017643685.1. Classification (GTDB taxonomy): domain Bacteria; phylum Pseudomonadota; class Alphaproteobacteria; order Sneathiellales; family Sneathiellaceae; genus Sneathiella. Next base: position 5,509 of record JAEPMY010000128.1, on the reverse strand, counting down.
TTCTCAATTACTGACATGCGAGGCCTCGTAGATTAGATTTTAAACGCTGGGCTCATGTTACCCAGGCGGACGGTGCCTGCATCTTTTGTTGCTTTTTCAGATGTTGCAACACGGAAAGATGGGCTCATATTTCCAAGGCGTACCTTATCTGTATCTTTAACTTCTGTTTTTGCAGGCTCAACTTTGAACGCTGGGCTCATGTTGCCAAGGCGCACTGTGCCGCTATCTTTGATAGAAATTGTTTTCTTGGAAGTTTGTTTTGTCATAATCGTGTTCCTCACTCAATTTTGGTTAAAAGACGCAAACTGACCCCACAACAGGTAAGGAGGTTATTTAAGGTAGAGCCATTCTCTTGAATGCTCTCTTTACAGTCCCTCCCGTTATGGGCGTGAAGAGACCGTATAATCAAAATATGCTGCCGCCAATAATTTCAAAATATCCAATAAAAATGAATATTTAAGGTGATTTAGAGCGGAAAAATTGTTAGATTTCTTGAATTAATTTTTCAAATATTACAAGCAATTGGAAATTTAAATTCAACCAAATTGTTAGCGTATTTAAGAGGGGGTTTAATGATTGAAGTCCAATTATTAGGTTGGTTAGTAGTGAGGCGATTTCGAATTTTCTCACTCTATTAAGATATTGAAATTAAATAATTATATTTGATTTAGGTGTGGAATTTTTACTGAGTTGTCAAATCGGGCAACATAAGTCGTATTTTTTACCTCATGTTAACCATGATACGTCTAGGTAACACACTTATATAGAGAAAATAAATATATACTAAGTTAGTATGTGTGATGTTAAAGTCAAAAAAAACAGCGCCAACAAAGCGTTGGCGCTGTTTCTATGCCGAAACCTTGGTTGTAATTATAAAGGTTTAGGGATTGCCGTCTAAAATCTCTGAATAGAGGGCAGGGTCAACATTGCCGCCGGACCCAACTGCAACGGCGACTTTTCCTGTGATGTCGGCTTTGCCGGTCAGAAAACCAGCGAGCGCAGTGGCAGCCCCGGGTTCGATGACGACTTTCAAATACTGATAGGCGACCCGCATGGCTTCCTTGACTTCGTCTTCCGTAACAACCATGCCCCCGGTCACGTGTTTTTGCAAAATCGGGAAGGTGATTTCACCGGGCATTGGGGTTACGATTGCATCACAGATGCTTCGCTCATCCGTGTCATTGGCAACGCGTTTTCCAAGCTCAAGTGAGCGGGTGGTGTCGTCATAATTGGCTGGTTCCGCTGCAAAGATTTCAGCGTTTGGCGCCTGCTCATGAATGGCGATTGAGGTTCCTGCAAGCAATCCGCCGCCGCCGCATGGTGTGGCGACCATATCTGGCGCAAGGCCCAGCTCATTTAACTGTTCAATGATTTCCAAACCAACAGTGCCCTGTCCGCGAATAACTGGGGCATAGTCATATGGCTTGATCAGTGTCAGGTTATTTTTGGCGGCGATTGCTTCACCAATTTCTTCACGGGACTCTGTGTAGCGATCATAGGTGATAACTTCTGCGCCGTAATCTTTGGTATTCTGTAATTTTATTTTCGGTGTGTCTTCCGGCATTAAAATTGTCGCCGGAATCCCCATCAATTTCGCAGCAAACGCGACGCCCTGCGCATGGTTGCCGCTAGAATAGGCGAACACGCCATTTTTGCGCTCAGCCTCGCTTAAATTGGAAATAGAGTTAAATGCTCCCCGAAATTTGAAAGATCCGGTTTTTTGAAGCATTTCGCATTTTAAAAACAGACGGGCGCCCAATTTGTCATTCAGAAGCGGAGATTCCACAAGCGGCGTTCGAACAGCGTGCGATTTAATCGTCTCCGCTGCGGCGAGGATATCGGAATAGGAAATCATTTCTAATCAAACTCGTTTAAAAAGCGGCTTAGAGCTTCCAGAACAGGAGGCTCGTTGAGGTTGGGGACATGCCCCCTGTTTTCAAGGGTAATGGCAATCATATCGGGATGCAATTTCTGCATTGTCTCAAAGACATCTTTGCTGAGGACATCAGACAGGGCGCCGCGAATAGCCATTGTTGGTTTTGCTTTTAATGCCTCAAAAAAGGGCCAAAGATCGAAGCTTTCGCCCGCGGCAATCTGTTCTGCTAGTGCTTTGCCGAGGTTGAGGTCATAATTAAGCTTATATTCCCCGGTGACGTCATCCAAAATGAAACTGACGGCCGTCATGGACAGCCATTCTTCATCACTAAGTCCCGGATAGACATGCCCATATGTTTCTCTCTGACTTGCTGCCGCAGCTTCCAGTGTAGGGAAGCGCGCATCTTGCCCCACATATCCTGCGATCCTACTTCCGCCCTCTGAGGCTATTTCCGGCCCCACGTCATTCAGAACAGCTCCGGCAATTTTATCAAGCGCTATTCCGGCCATTCCCATGGTCAATAATCCTCCCAGAGAGGTGCCGATGAATATGGCCTGTTGAATATTCGCGGCGGCCATAAAGGTCAGGATATCTTGAAGGTAAATCTGAGGGTTATAATTTTGGTAGTTCTTGTCATGAGATGACTTCCCCCGCCCACGATAATCGAGGCAATAAAACGAGCGGCTATGACAATATCGCGTCGCGAGCTCGTCAAAGTCACCTGAATTCCGTGTGAGGCCGGACAGGCAGATAACCGGGATTGCTTTCTCTGGTCCCGTATAGTGCCGATAGTAAAGTTTCAGCCCATCCAGGCTGTCAAAATAGGCCTCTTGGTAATTCATGTTATGCCTTTATATTCAATAGGGGCAGCATTTGGTTCAGGGTCTTGATTTGATGATCAGGTGCAGACGGAATTTGCTCGTCTGGTTGATCAAAGCGGTTGCACCAGATGACGTTAAATCCGTAATCTTTCGCAGAAAACGCATCCCATCCGTTGGAAGATTGAAAAGAAATAGCTTCTGACGGAAGGTTTAAACGCTCGTTGGCGAGCTGGTAAACGGATGGGTGGGGTTTGAAAATACTGACGTCCTGAACCGTTAAAATCGCATCCAGATAATCACCAATTTTTGCGTTATCCACTGCTGATTGCAGCATATCCATATCGCCATTAGATAAGATGGCGCATTTAATACCGGCTTCTTTCAACGTCTTTAGTGTTTCTGGTACTTCCGGATAGCAGTCCAGTTCCCGATAAATCTGCATAAGCCGTGCCGCAAGCTTTGCATCGCTTATTTGATTTGCCTTCATTGCAAATTGCAGGGCGTCTTCTGTGATATCCCAAAAGGATCTGTAATTCCCTTGAAGGCTGAGAAGCCAGGTATATTGAAGCTGCTTTAGCCGCCATAAATCGGATAAGGATTTCCAGTTTTCGCCTAAGGCTTCTTTTTCGTGACGGGCGGCGGCATCCACATCAAAAAGTGTCCCATACGCGTCAAATACGCAGGCTTTGATGTTAGAGAAGTCAGGTTGTGTCATTTGCATTCCCATGGGTTCGGAGGCGCGCCCAGTTGGAAATAGTGTCAAAGCCACCCGTAATTACAAGGAAATAATGACAGTGGATCTATCGTTGCTTGAAGCCACGTTCCAGATCATCCATCAACTGAACCAATTGCACGTCCTGTTTACTCTCCAGGTGACGGTAAACTTGCAAGTTCTCCATCACCCGCTGGACGTAGTTTCGGGTCTCGCTAAAGGGTATCAATTCGATCCAGTCGATCATGTTGATATCGCCCGTTCTTGGATCCCCCCATTCACGGATCCAGCGCCGAATGCGGGAACTTCCAGCATTGTAGGAGGCAATCGCCAGTACGTAGGACCCGTCATAATTCTCGATCAAACCACCAAGATATGTGGAGCCCAGCATTGTATTATAGGCGGGATCATTGGTCAGGCGACTTTTGGAGTATGATAAATCCAGTTTTCTGGATACCGCCCTTGCTGTCGCGGGCATCAATTGCATTAAACCTCGGGCACCGGCGTGAGATACCGCATCACTTGCAAAAGCACTTTCCTGACGTGTGATCGCAAAAATAAGCGGTTTTTCAATAGGGGCATCTGCGGTTACCAACTCATGGACAGGCCAGCTAAATTCGGGCAATTCCGTTCCGAGTTGCGAGGCGCGCTTGGCAACTCGGACGGCATAGTCTGGACGGCCAATCTCTCGTGCTAGATGACCGAGAAACACGTAATCCTCTGCGTCTTTGGCATCTTCTGCGATTTTAAGGAAGAAGGGGAGGGTTCTGGTGCCTTCGCCAAGTTCAGCAAGATGGCGAACAATCAGCACTCTTTCATCATCTCCAAGTCGCTCAGCGGTTTTACGCGTATGGTTCGAGGCGTGAGGGAGTGGGGTTAGACGGGAGGGATCGATTTTCTCCTGCGCCATTTGTCCATAAAAAGTTGATGGGTGTTTAGCGGCTACTTCGTACCAGTACCGGGCGGACTGCTTATCGCGCATGGCATCATAGGCTCGGCCAATCCAATAGGCTCCGCGTGCGCGGCTGATCGGGTAACTGACATTTTCATAAAGCCGGATAAAGTGGTCCAGCGCGACCTTATTGTCTTGTAAGAAGCGTAAGGAAATCCAACCGGACAACCATTCGGCGGCTGCGAAGTCACCACCGCTTTGTAATCCATGCTCACTTGCAAGGCGGTAAGCTTGTGTGATGTGACCAAGGCGAAGCAGTTTTCGGGCCTGAATTTCTCGCTCGTCCCACCAAATCTCCGGGTAGGGCAGGTCGTCAGCCGAAACTTGCAGAAGCAGCTCTTGCGCGCCGTCATGGATGCCTTTACGGCGGCGCCATTTTATCCGATCAAAAACGAGACCGGGATCTTCTTGCAACTCCTCGGGAATACTCCGAATGGCTCCATCTACACCTTTGGATTTTTTCATAAGCTTCAAGCGGGCTACGGCCAGTTTCCGTTGATCCTGCCCCACGCGCTTCAACATTCGCTCAGCGGCATATGTCTTCCTGTCCCACAGCAAGCGATTCAGGCGCTCTTCATGTTCTTTTTGGGTGAGCAATTTCTTGTGATCCGTCAGGAAAATTTTTTCAATCCCTGGACTGATGTTGCCTTTTATCCAACCGGTCCTGATCCACTCTTCTCCTTTTTCGGTTTGTCCGCTTTCGATCAACGCTTCGCCATAACGGAGCATGCCGATACCCGTAAGTGGAGTGCGATCCGCAAAGAACGCGAGCGTACGAGGGACAGAAACTGGATTTATCAACGCTTCTTCTGCTCGCCTGCGAAGCGTGCTGCGATACGGCCAGCTTGGATTGTCGTACATGAAGGTGGTGATTTCTTCAAAGCTGCCACTGCCTTTATAACGGCGAAGCCATCCCCATTGCAGATATTTGGAAGGGACCCTGTATTTGGCTTTGGAGGCAACCTCAATGGCTTTGTCCCACTGGTTGCGATCTGCATAATCAAATGCCTTGCGATAAATTTGCCAATCGCTAGTGGACATTAAACCCGTTGAATAAGCACGGGGTTGTTTGGCGATGGAGACAGGTTTGCTTTTGGGAAGCGGCAAGTGCAGAACATGTTCAGCGGACCTGCGAACTACCTCCTGTT
>JAEPMY010000006.1 GCA_017643685.1 Sneathiella sp. | reverse complement strand
AGCCCTGACAATGACAGCCAACGCCAATCCTCTACCCTCATAGGGGATGGGAAGGCGCTCGCCCTCAGAAAATCCGATCCAACAACGCTTAATAAGAAAACCCCGCCAAAATATGACGGGGTTTGTCAGCAGTCTGAGCCCGTTAGCTAACGGGCTTTTTTTATCAAACTCGAAAAAGCTTACTGCTTTTCAGTTTTCTCTTCTTCCGCCTTAGGCTCTTCACCTTCTGGCTTCTCTTCACCAACAACATCAATTGTTGCTTTGGCACGCAAGCCTTCAATCAATGTGTTCACAGCTTCACCAGAAAGGCTGTTTTCGATATCCGCACGGACAGTTTCCAGTGCAGGTGGCTGTGTATTGCGGCGATCTTCCAGCAAAATAACGTGCCAACCGAACTGCGTTTGAACAGGTTCTTTTGTGTAAGTGCCTTTTTCCAAAGCAAAGGCAGCCTCAGAGAAAGGTTTTACCATTTGTCCATCCTGGAAATACCCAAGATCACCACCTTGTGGCCCTGAAGGACCAACAGACAGCTCTTTCGCAAGCTCAACAAAATCTCCGCCTTCGTCCAGCTTAGTCACGACATCAAGGGCTTCTTCTTCTTTTTCAACAAGAATATGGCGGGCACGAATTTCCTCTGCGGGCGTGAAATCTGCAGTCATTTTGTCATATTCAGCCTGAACAGCTGCATCGTTCAGCGCCGCATCAATCTGAGCCTGCAAGTAAACTTCTTGGATAATCTGATCAGTCGCCAGCGAGAGCTTTTGCTTCACATCAGCATTCGTCGCATATCCCTCAGCTTTGGCAGCTTCTTGAACCAATGCCATATTCACTGCCTGAGATACCAATTGCGATTTCAGCAATTCAAACGGAACCTGCTTATACTGCGCTGGCAGTGCATCATGGATCAATTTGACGTCAGATTCGCGGATTTCGCGACCATTAACGGTTGCAACAACGGCATCATCTGCTGCCGGTGCGGTTGCTTCTGTCGCGGCGGTTTCCATTTTTGCATCATCAGCTTTCATGGCGCCGGAAATCAAATCCCCTTCACCAACGTAATAACCGATACCTGCGGACACCCCAGCGATGATAACCACCGCCAAGAGATTTGCTGCTTTCATAATCGATAGTTCCCAATGTTAATTCGTCTCAGACAGGGAATAGAACAATCCTGTCTCCCCCACCATTCTGTGAGGCAATATAGGCCATTTAAAAGGCCACACAAGGATTGTTGCAAATTCACACTCATTATTCCCTTTCATATAGAATTATGGCGGTTTAATGTCGCATTCCCCCGCTACGATTGACAGTTGGGCCACGGACGCTTATCTGTCATGCATTGCTTTGCGGGTTTTTGGAATTTTGAAAACCTTACCTATACACCGGCTGGAATAGACTGACCGTCTGCCGGATAGATGGAGTTGTGTCAGAAATGTTTGGTACGTTAGCCAAAAAGATTTTCGGGTCATCCAACGATCGTGCGCTGAAACCGATTAATAACCTTGTTACTCAGATCAACGCGCTAGAAGAGACGATAGCCCCCCTTTCTGACGAAGCCCTAAAAGCGAAGACAGATGAGTTTCGCGCGGCCTTGAAAGACGGCAAGAGCCTTGACGATCTCCTACCAGAAGCTTTCGCATCGGTTCGTGAGGCGGCGAAACGCGCTCTTGGAGAGCGTCACTATGATGTACAGTTGATGGGCGGCATCGTTCTTCATCAAGGTAAGATCACAGAGATGAAAACCGGTGAAGGTAAAACGCTCGTCTCCACACTAGCGGCTTACCTAAATGCACTTGAAGGAAAAGGCGTCCATGTGGTCACCGTAAACGACTATCTGGCAACGCGCGATAGTGAGTGGATGGCCCGCGTATATGAACGCCTTGGAATGACCGTGGGCTGTATTGCCTCCGGGATCGATGAAGCGTCTCGCCGCGCGGCTTATGCGTGTGACATCACATACGGCACCAATAACGAGTTCGGTTTCGACTATCTCCGCGACAATATGAAGTTCGACAAAGAATCCATGGTTCAACGGGATTTCAATTTTGCAATCGTCGATGAGGTAGACAGCATTCTGATTGATGAAGCCCGGACCCCACTGATCATCTCCGGTCCTGCGGAAGATTCATCTGAGCTATATCGCGCTGTGAACGAACTGATCCCTCAGCTAAAAGAGGAAGATTACGAAGTTGATGAAAAATCCAAAGCTGTCAGCTTCACCGAAGATGGTACAGAGCATATCGAACGCTTGCTTGAAGATGCTGGCCTGCTGAAAAGCAGCAATCTTTATGATGTCGAAAATGTTGCCGCTCTGCACCATGCCAATCAGGCCCTCCGCGCGCACAAGCTTTTTGAGCGCGATACCGACTACATCGTGAAAGATAACAAGGTTGTTATTATTGACGAATTCACAGGCCGCATGATGGAAGGCCGTCGCTTCTCTGATGGTTTGCACCAAGCACTTGAGGCAAAAGAAGATGCCGACATTCAGCCAGAAAACCAAACGCTAGCCTCTATTACCTTCCAGAATTACTTCCGCATGTATGACAAATTGTCAGGCATGACTGGTACGGCCTCAACTGAAGCCGAAGAGTTTATGGAGATCTATAATCTCCCTGTTCTGGAAATGCCGACAAATATTCCTATTCAGCGTAAAGACCTCGATGATGAGGTTTACCGGACCGCGCAGGAAAAATACGAAGCGATTGCCCAAACAATTGAAGAATGCCAGAAAACAGGTCAGCCTGTTCTTGTGGGTACGGTTTCTATCGAGAAATCAGAAATGCTTGCTGAGCTCTTGAAGAAACGTAACGTGAAGCATGCGGTTCTGAACGCGCGCTATCACGAGCAGGAAGCCGAAATCGTAAGCCAAGCAGGCCGCATTGGAGCGGTAACTATCGCCACCAACATGGCGGGCCGTGGAACTGATATCAAGCTGGGTGGTAACGCCCAGATGCTGATTGAGGCAAAGACCAAAGATATAACCGATCCAGAAAAAATAGCTCAAATCACTGCAGAGATTGAAGCACAGGTCGAAGAAGAGAAGCAAAAAGTCCTCAGCAGTGGCGGTCTGTTTGTTATCGGCACAGAACGTCATGAAAGCCGCCGTATTGATAATCAGCTTCGTGGCCGCTCTGGACGTCAGGGTGACCCCGGCACAAGCCGCTTCTATTTATCTCTACAAGATGACCTTATGCGCATCTTCGGCTCAGAGCGTATGGACGGTATGCTGCGTAAACTTGGCCTTGAAGAAGGTGAAGCCATTATTCACCCTTGGATTAACAAGGCGCTCGAAAAAGCTCAGCAAAAAGTTGAGGCTCGAAACTACGATATTCGTAAAAACCTGCTGAAATTTGACGATGTGATGAATGACCAACGGAAGGTCATTTATGAACAACGTATCCAGTTAATGAAACAGGACGACGTGTCCGAAACTGTTCGTGATATGCGCCACGATGTCATTGATACGATGGTTGCTGAGCATATCCCACCGAAAGCTTATCCCGATCAATGGGATATGGAAGGCTTAAAAGCGCAAGTGCAAGAAGTCCTTGGCCTTGATCTACCGGTAGATGAGTGGGCAAAAGAGGAAGGTATCGCGGATGAAGAAATTCGTGAGCGCCTAGAAGACCACAGCAATCGGAAAATGGCAGAAAAAGCTGTTCGTTATGGCCCAGATGTCATGCGTATGGTGGAGAAAAGCCTACTTCTACAGATCCTTGACCAAACCTGGAAAGATCATCTGTTACAACTTGATCACCTTCGCCAGAGTGTATCTCTTCGGGCTTATGCGCAAAAAGATCCGCTCAATGAGTATAAATCTGAAGCCTTCAACATGTTCCAGGCAATGCTGGATCAGTTACATGTGAGCGTAACCACCTATCTATCTCACGTTGAACTTCAAAATCCGGCTGAGGTGATCGAGCGCGAAGAGCCTGATGAAAATCAAATGCAGGCAACTCACATCAACCCCGACACGGGTGAAAATGAGATGGCCCCGGCGTTTGATGAGAATGATCCTGCGACATGGGGTAAGGTCCGCCGAAACGATCCTTGCCCTTGTGGATCTGGAAAAAAATTCAAGCATTGCCACGGTGCTGCCACCTAAAGAACCAAGGAGATAGCGCGTGCTTTCTCAGTTGAAGAAGATTTTTTCAAACGACAAACAAAGCTCAAGCCCTCAGCTGGATGAGAAGACAACGGCGACGGCCGCCCTTCTCATCGAAGCGGCCTTGAGCGATGAGACATATTGCGAAACCGAAAAAGAGATGATTATCTCTGTGTTAAAACGCAATTATGAGCCAAGTGATGCTGAGGTGAAGGATGTCGTTGAGGCCGCTGAAAAAGCGCACTCCAACTCGGATCAGATCCTGTATTTCACTAGGACAGTGAAAGAAACAGTTCCATATGACGAGCGGGTTCACATCGTAGAGATGCTGTGGGAAATCACGTATGCAGATGGTGAACTTAGCGACTATGAAGCCAATTTGATCCGCCGCATCTGTGGGCTGATTTATGTAGATGACTTGGAAAGCGGCAAAGCACGGAAACGTGTTTTGGCACGACTTGGACTTTCAGAATAAGAGGTTCTTTGGGGGCATTTTCGCAAAAAGGGGTTGTCAGCTCAAAGCAATAGCGATAATCCCTTAATAAAGCCAAAACCTGACATCCAATGAGCTGGAGAAGATAATGACTTATGTCGTTACAGAAAATTGCATCAAATGCAAATTTATGGACTGCGTGGAGGTTTGCCCGGTAGATTGTTTCTACGAAGGCGAAAACATGCTGGTAATTCACCCTGATGAATGTATCGACTGTGGTGTATGTGAGCCAGAATGCCCTGCTGAAGCCATTTTGCCAGACACAGAGGATGGCGCAGATGAATTCCTGGAACTAAACCGGGACTACGCAGAAAAATGGCCAAACATCACCCAGAAGGGTGACGCGCCAGCCGATGCAGAAGACTGGAACGGTAAAAAAGGAAAATTGGCGGAACTAAGCCCGAACCCAGGTGCCGGTTCCTAAGCCGCTTTAAGCGAGCTATGCGGACCTGTAATATCAGGTCCGCGTATTATTTATGCTTCTGGATTAGCAATTTATCGAAAATTGTGTTACACTGATATTTCAGTTGGGCGAATTCTGCCTGATTGTCACAAAATCGGTTGTCTTTAATGAGACATCTCATGACAACCGGGTGATGGCGTAATCATCACATATCCGGATTGGTTTCAAATGCAGCGTACCCTAGGATTGCTGCAATTTTTTTGTGCAATTTTGAGACCGGCCCCTGGTGGAGAAGGAAGTACATGACAAAAGAAATGGAATTTGCACCAATGGATCACGTGGTCTACCCAACTCATGGTGTAGGCCAGGTCGTCAGCATTGAAGATCAGGAAATCTCAGGGATGAGCCTGAAACTCTATGTTGTCGATTTCGCACATGAAAAGATGACTCTTCGGGTTCCTATCACAAAAGCCAAAGTAGTTGGCATGCGTCCATTGTCTTCTCCTAAAGTTATGAAGACAGCGCTTGATACCTTGAAAGGCCGCGCCCGTGTTAAACGCACAATGTGGAGCCGCCGCGCCCAGGAATATGAAGCGAAGATCAACTCAGGTGATCCAGTGCAAATCGCAGAGGTCGTGCGTGACCTGCATCGCAATGAAGATCAACCAGATCAGTCATACAGCGAGCGTCAGATTTATGAAGCCGCCCTTGAGCGCCTTTCTCGTGAATTGGCTGTTGTTGAGAAAATTGAAGACGACGCCGCGACTGAGAAGCTTCAGAAAGTTCTGAAAGCCGCCTAAGCGCGCTACAAAATTCGATAAATTAAGCCTGGATTTTCAAATCCGGGCTTTTTTTATGAAAATTTTGTGGAATTGCGAATCAGGGGCTTGCAAAAACGAATCACTCGATTCATTCTGTAAAACCATGAAACATAACCCACACAGCGAAAAATTCGGATGCTTGTCCTACGCCGGGCGCGTGTGGGCTGTATCCTGCATTCACGGAGAGCTTAAGCCACTTCGTGAAGTCCACCAGAAAATCAGCGACCGATGGCAACATGGGGATCGTCTGGTTTACCTCGGCAATTATCTTGGGCACGGCAGTGACATCAAAGGCGTCATGGATGAGCTATTGCAATTCCGTATTGATCGCCTTTGCCTACCTGGGATGGAGCCATCAGATATCATTTATCTGCGTGGCGCTCAGGAAGAGATGCTTCGTAAGCTACTGCAGATCCAACTTGCCAGTGACCCCAAAGGTGTTTTCGACTGGATGGTTGAGCATGGAATTGGGGCAACACTAGAAGCATATGGGCAAAGTGAACAAGAAGCCCGTGGTTACCTGAGAGAGGGTATCCTTGCAACCACCCGATGGACAGGACGACTGCGCGATACCATTCAAAGCCACCCCGGTCACAACGATATCCTGATCTCTCTTCGCCGAGCCGCATATAGCATGGACGGAGAACTATTATTCGTTCACGCCGGCATCGACCCAAGTCGCCCGGTCACAGAACAAACAGACACCTTCTGGTGGGGCAGTGGCTACTTCGATAAGATCGAAACCCCGTACTCCGGTTTCAAACGGGTCATTCGGGGGTATGATCGGGAACATGACGGCGTGGTGGAGACGGGGCATACCATCTCCCTCGATAGCGGGTGTGGTTTTGAGGGCCCTTTGAGTGCCGCATGCATCACGCTAGACGGCGAGATCGACGATCTTGTCACCTCTAGCGACGCTTAAAGTCACCCGCTAATAATCTTGTAACGGTCGCCGCGCTCAGGCTCACGGTCCTTGAATTCCGGATTAAGGAGCAAGAACAGATCGCGGCGATACTGCCCTTCTGGCATCTTATCAACAAGATCATCGAGGTCGTCTCCCCAACCTACAGTCTGCACGTCAACCACCAGCTGCTTAATCTCTGCCGCCTCATCGTATGTAATGGGACGGAAACTTTGGAAGCTCTCAACATACAGGTTTTCTAAATCTGAATTTCGGCGTTTAGACGTGTAGAGGAAACGCGCAATGTTCCCGTCTCCTCGATCAATTGCCACTGCCGTTAGAATGCGCACCTGATTATTCTGCTTCAAATTAAAGCGAACATATGCGGCGGGAGATCCTCCAACATCCATATATCGGATATTCTTTACGTTAAATTTCGCGGTCCAGATATTTTGCACATATCCTTCGATAGTTTGCCCTTGAAGTCCGCGAGGATCCATATCAAAGGTCATCCGATTTCCATTTCGGTCCTGCGCATACACTGCCCGGCTGGAATTAATCAGCTGAAATCCCTTTGGCGCATCAAAAGTCAGTCGTAAATCAGGATGAACAAAGGTTCTACCCCGAATAACGCCCTCGCGGATATCATCCCCATAACGGGTTCCGTCAATATGCTTTAAGTAAGCTTCTCGACCATAGTCACGATTTTTCTGATCAGCTTTGTCGGCAAGCCCACGCGCGCGAATGATACGGTCTTCGGTCTGTGGATGAGAGGCAAAGAAATCGAACTGACCACTTTGACCATCCTTACCAGCTTTTTTCTGCTCAAACGCAGCATGATCTTCAAGGCGTTGCAGGAAATCTGCCATTGCCTCACGCGGATACCCTGCAAGCCCCAGATACTTCACGCCAAGGTCATCAGCTTCATATTCTTGGTCTCGTGAATAATCGGCCAGATACAACCCACCAAGAGTTTGTCCAAGCTTAAAAACGTCAGCATTCTGCGTAAGAATACCTGCTATTGCCCCAAATATCCCAAGACCAGTTGCCCGAGACTGTCGCTCCACCCCATGGCGGGCGATCACATGTCCCACTTCGTGAGCGAGAACACCAGCTATCTCGGCTTCATTTCTAGCAAGATTTAGGAGACCTCGTGTGACGTAGACATAACCTCCCGGTAATGCGAAAGCATTAACAATCGGGCTATTTAAAACAGTTACGCGCCAAGGATCGTTTTTCTTTTCCGTAACGAACACAATCCGAAGCACAATGTCCAGAATATATTCATTCAGCCTCTCTTGCTTATACTCTCCGCCATATTGCGCAACAATCCGGTCATGCTCCTTGGCCCCAATAGCCTGTTCGTTGGAAGGCTCGAAGATATCGAAGATGTCCGCCACATGACGCTCTGCCTCAGGCGCTGCCATTGAAGGTGACATTACCGCAGTCATAGTAATCGCCAAACCGGCACACAGGCCGATAAGCTTATATCGAATATGTTGCAGCTGTTTCATTCCTTCGCCCCGTCATTTAGATTTGGCAAAACTTCTATTTGTGCTGGCCACTCAATTTCCATAAAGGGGCCGTTATATTGCCGAACAGTACCGCGCACACGAATAGACATATTCACCAAATCATCAAAATTCCAGCTTTCGTTCTTAAATCTGGCTTTTAAATGGGACGGAATTACGGCTGTAAAGTCTTCTTGCCAGTTTGATCCAAAATTCAAATAGAAGACACCTTTATGCTTTTTCATCGCATACACTGTGCCTTGTACAATTTGAAAATCTGATTTAACCGAAATCGTTTCTGGGAATTCTGCCTTTTGGATTTTAAAATCCCGCCACCCCCCATTTCCGGATAACCGGGCCTGCTCTTCTGCATCACGAAACTCAGTCAACCATGCCTTTGAGATCACACCTACACCATTAAATACAGCATTCCCATCTGATATCCACTTAGTGAGTAACCAGCCCCCTGAGGAATCACATTCCTTAACCAGCACATGATCATATCTACTAGGAGCAAGACCGACCGGTCGCCCTGTATCGCATATCACACTTTGGACTAATGGCGGTTTATTAAACCAATGCAGAAATTCATACCGCTCTAAAAGTTTGTCACTTGCTTGAGCTGCACTGACAGATAAAAGAAAAGCAAGTAAAACTGCGCTTTTTCTGATCATCCCCTCCCCCTATTAATCACCTCCATCATACCAGAACTCAAATTCATATATAATACAGTATTTATATGTGTATTATATATTTTACATAATTTGGTTGCGATTCAATATTTTCACACTATGTTTTCATTATCGAAGTAAAGTGGAATAACCGAATGTCACAAATCGACCTAAATCAAGATCTGGAAACCGTAGCAGCTCAGCTACGCGGTAAATATGGCCACCTTGATGGAGGGGAGCTTTTAAGCGCCCTTGCCAAACGTGAGATGCGAGGCCAGATTATGATCACATCCTCCTTCGGCGCGGAATCAGTGGTGTTGCTGGATTTAGTTGCAAAAGCAGACCCAAGCATTCCAGTTATCTTTCTGGATACCCGCCGCCTGTTTGGAGAGACACTACGATATCAACGCCAGATTACAGAACTTCTAGGCTTGGAAGATGTCCGCATCATTCGCCCTGAAAGCGCTGATCTCGAAAATCTAGACCCTGATGATATGCTTTTCACCACAGAGCCTGATAAATGCTGTCACATTCGCAAAGTTCTCCCCCTCGATAAGTCACTTCAAACACTAGAGAAATCTGGATTCAAAGGATGGATCACCGGACGCAAACGTTTTCAATCCTCCAGTCGATCATCCGTCGAAGTGATTGAGGCTGCAGACGGCTTTATCAAAATCAATCCACTTGCCCATTGGACAGAAGCAGATATCAAATCTGCTTTTCTCGAAAAAAACCTGCCGCCCCATCCTTTGGTAGCGGATGGCTTTCTTTCCATCGGATGCATGCCTTGTACTGAACGCGTATCGGACGGCGGCGACGCCCGCTCTGGTCGCTGGTCAGGACAAAAGAAAACCGAATGCGGAATTCATATGTCACGTCCTGCATCCGTTTCAGCGATCAATTAAACACTATAATTTTGTGATTTAAATTATATTTACATATATATTGCGTTATTAAAATTATTTCTTATAATTCAACAACGCAAATCGACCCTCAAGGGCGGAGATGATAAATGGCATACACAGTTTATACAGCATCCCTTCTCAAAGAAGGCTTAGTCGCTTACCTGTCGATCCGTGATGGTGAAACGTCATGGACCACGGATGTAAACCGGGCAACAAGTACTGAGACAGTTGATGACAGCATTCTCTCAACTGAAGCTGAGCGGTCTGAGCAAGAAAACATTGTAGTTGGGGTATACTCTGTTGAAGTAACACGTGACGGCGATCGTTTGGTCCCAACAGAAAACCGGGAACGCATTCGGGCAGGCGGACCAACCGTTGCCCTTCCTGCGGCTAAAAATACAACTGCAAATGCCCGCGTAGCTGCCTGATCCAATTTAAAGAGCTAGAAAATGTATCAGTATTCACAAGCGGACCACCAGCTTCTGTTAGAGCGGGTCACACAATTTCGAGATCAGGTCAGCCGCCGGCTAAAAGGAGAGTTGTCTGAGGACGAATTCAAACAACAACGCCTGAGAAATGGGCTATATCTTCAGCTTCATGCATACATGCTGCGAGTTGCTGTGCCGTATGGCCTGCTCTCATCAGAGCAGATGCGCACTCTTGCGCATATCGCCCGCCGTTATGATCGGGGATATGGTCATTTCAGTACTCGCCAAAATATTCAATATAACTGGCCCAAACTGGAAGAGGTTCCTGAAATTCTGGACGCGTTGGCAGCTGTCGAAATGCATGCCATCCAGACAAGTGGTAACTGTATCCGCAACACAACCTCTGACCCGCTGGCTGGCGTTGCTCGGGATGAGGTTGCGGACCCGCGCCCTTATTGCGAATTGATCCGTCAGTGGTCTACATTCCATCCAGAGTTCAACTTCCTGCCACGTAAATTTAAAATCGCGGTGAGCGGTGCAATTCATGACCGCGCAGCTGTTGCTGTTCATGATATCGGACTACGCCTAGTGAAAAATGAGAGCGACGAGCTTGGTCTTGAAGTTTATGTGGGCGGTGGCCTTGGGCGGACCCCGATGATCGGTAAACTGATCCGGGAATTCCTGCCTGTCCACGATATTCTGACTTATCTGGAAGCAATTTTGCGCGTGTATAACCAGTTCGGCCGCCGGGATAATCTATATAAAGCCCGGATTAAAATTCTGGTTCATGAAACTGGTGAAGATGAGTTCCGCAAACAGGTTGAAGCCGAGTGGGAAAATGTAAAAGCCAGCAAACTTCGTCTGCGGGATGAAGACATCGAAGCTATTAGCGCTCACTTCAAAGATCCTGATTACGAGATCTTGCCAGACAATGACGCCGATTTTGACAATCACCTGATCACAAACCCTGAGTTTGCGAAATGGGTAGACAACAATCTGGAACTGCACAAAAAGCCTGGGTATCGAATTGCATACCTGTCGCTGAAATCACCGGACCAGCCACCGGGAGATGTAACCGCAGATCAAATGGATGCAATCGCCGACCTGGCAGATCGTTATAGCCTCGGACAAATCCGATCTACTCACCGACAAAACTTGGTTCTGTCGGATGTTAAGCTGACCGACCTTTTTGAACTTTGGGAAGAACTCACAAAGCTTGGGTTGGCAACGCCGAATTATAACCACCTGACCGATATCATTTCGTGTCCGGGTATGGATTATTGCGCACTTGCAACCGCACGTTCGATCCCAATTGCACAGGCCCTAACCGACCGATTTGAAAGCTATGATTATGTAAATGATCTTGGTGATATTAGCCTAAACATCTCTGGCTGTATCAATGCCTGTGGTCATCACCATGTCGCCAATATCGGTATCTTAGGTGTAAATAAAAAAGGCGTGGAAGTTTATCAGCTAACTCTTGGCGGCAGCGCCCGTGAAGATGCCGCAATTGGTAAAATTCTGGGCCCAGCTTTCACAGCTGATGAAATCGTTGATGCTATTGGAGAGGTATTAGAGGTTTATCTTGAGAACCGAGAGGACTCGGAAGAAGATTTTCTAACCACTTATCGTCGCATCGGACAATCCCCGTTTAAGGAGCGGCTTTATGGGTAAGTATATTAAGGACCGCAAACCATCCGAAGATAACTGGATGCCTTATACAGGACTTGAAGATTCTGACACACTTCCGTCTGGAGACATTTATGTACCGTTGGAGGCGTGGAAAGAACGCCGGGATGAACTCCTGACCCGCAATAGCCGTCTTGGTGTGATTTTAGAAAACACAGACGATGTCTCTGAAATCATCGACGACCTTGATCGCCTTGACCTCGTGGTCTTGCAATTTCCCAAAATGGTCGATGGACGCGCCTTTACTCAGGCCCGCCTCCTTCGGGAGCGGCTGAAATATAAAGGTGAGATCCGAGCTGTCGGCGATGTCCTGCAAGATCAGGTCTTCTATATGCAACGGTGCGGCTTCAATGCATTTGAACTTCGCGACGATCAGGACCTCAATTCTGTTCTGAAAGCATTTGATGAAATGAGTGTCACCTATCAAGGCGCTGCAGATGTTGATGCGCCTATTTGGCGACGCTAACCGTCTCTAGAAGTGCGGTTCTTTCTCTCCCGATCGAGAGAACCGCATTTTTGCACCCGAGGTGAGCGCCCCCGCACACCTCGGGTGCCTAATTTTAGAGCTTGCTTCTAACAGTTGGCCAATACTTCTCCGCTTTCGAGATATAGCCGGGAACATCTCTCTCCCAAGTCTCTTTTACGCTTTGAGAATAATTCAAGTACAGCTTCCCATCCACCACGGTAAAGGCTTTCGGGTCAACACTTGCAGTATATCCGTTAGATACTGCATAAGCACAATAGCCGCCATATTGAGGTGCATATTTTTCCGGGTTCGCGGCAAAAGTGTTTAGGTTTCCTTCAGAAGAAAAACGCCATTTCGCCCCATTCCATTCATGGACAAAATCCTTACTACCCTTAGTCGCAGCCCCATCGCTGAAATAGGCCACAACGTCATATCCATCCGCCGCGGTTCCGGTCCAGTCTTTTGAATACGGGCCGGCCTCACCTGCCCATACATTTAGAGAAAAGATCGCTCCAAATAAGATACTAAAGCCTGCTTTTACATATGTTGAAAGTTTCATCATGCTTCCTCATATTTGCCCCACCTGAAATATAAGGAAAACGGACTTCACATTCTGCTAACAATAGTGTGATCAGGCTGGTGTCCGAATATTAAAACCTAGGGAAAGTATAAACCCAGCGATAAAGCCGCCTGCATGAGCCGCCCATGACACTGTCGCACCATCACCCGCCAACATCGCGCCAAGTGGGCTTAATCCGATCAGTAAATTCACCCCCATTAATACGGCAGCAAATATCATGGTCTTTTGAAGCCCAAAACGGGGATATAAAAGCCGAAGCGTCGCGCCCATCATCCCAAATACAGCACCAGATGCACCATATAAGAAGCCCTCACCACCGGCAGGGGTTGTTAGATATTCAGCACCCGCTCCTATCCAGCCTGCCAATAGAAAAACAATCAAAAAAGGCGCGGCACCATAGTATCTTTCCACCATTGCGCCAAAAGCTAACAACATAAAAGCGTTTAGGACCAGATGCATTAAGTCATGGTGCAAGAACATATGCGTTGTCAAAGTTGTCACAAGATAGCCGACACCTTGACCATCCAAGTTCATCAGAACTTGCCCGGCACGCTCCAAATCAAAAGCAAAATTGGTCATGACCCACACAATGGTCTGATCCTGCGTCATCAGAAGCAAAATATGAACAACGATTAAGGCGACCACCATATATTTGGTAATCGGCGGAACATTCAGTACGCGCTCTTCTTGCTCTTCCAATTCACTCTCCTGACCTGAAAAAAGGCGGCTGTTAGCCGCCTTTATGTGGTGAGTATGACAGAAAAATCAAAAGAAATCAGCCCCTGAGTTCTGCAAGGACAGCCTCGGTATCCTGTCCTTTTTCTGGTGCGTCGCCTACATCACCAATGGTCAAAGGCAACTGCGGCAGAAGAAAATCACTCAGCCCTGCATGCGACACCTCACGAAGAAGACCACCTTCCTTGGCTTGTTCATCTGCTAAAACATCTTCAAGACTGTTAATACGGTTCACAATAATGCCTGCACCACCCAAAAGAGACATCCAATGCTCCGCTGGCATTGCTCCCAGAATCTCACGTAGCATTGTACGAAGCGGTTCTTCTTCCCTCATACAAGCTTCAAAACTATCAAGCCCCATCTCAGCAATCACATCATTAGCATCCAGAAGGTCCATTAGCTTTTGAAAATGGGCATAGGTTGCAAGAGCAATGGCAATATTGGCATCCTTTGCTGCATAAATTCCGGATGGAACATTCAATTTCGCCACAACAGAGCCGTTCAGGTGCTGTTCAATTAACTTCACCTTCTGAACTTCCAGCGCACTCGCAACCAGATTGTTATCCAGATATTGTGCCTGGCCATCACGATCCCGCTGCAACAAAGCCATCCCGATTGACTGACAGGCCATTAAACCTGTCACGATATCTACAATCGGGATATCCAATTTATGCGGCAACCCATCTTCACCAACATTGCCATTGACTAAGCCGCTGTAGGCCTGCGCCACCCCATCAGTGCAGGGGCGCGTGGAGTACGGGCCTTGCTGCCCGAAACCGCTAATAGACAAATAAATTAAAGATGAATTTTTTGACTTCAATGTCTCAAAATCAATTCCAATTTTTTCAGCAACACCCGGACGGGAACTCTCCAGAAAAATGTCAGCCTCAGAGACCAGCTCGTAAAGCGTCTCCAAATCCTCTTTTTGCTTTAAATCGAGAACGATACCTTCCTTACCCCGGTTATAGGCAACGGCATAGTAAGACAATGTCCCAAAAGTAGTTCCGACAGCACGGCACCAGTCCCCGCTTGGCGGGTCAATCTTGATCACCCGCGCCCCATAGGACGCCAGCATCTGCGCACAGTAAGGGCCCGCAATTCCTTGACTTACATCAATTACAAGTCTGCCTGAGAGTGGACCATTAGTGTTGTTCTTATTTTTATCGAGTGGCATCGATGTCTCCCGCTTATGGAAAGGGGTCGGCGAGAAATCTGAGGGGGTTACTATTATTCATTCTTCCCACAAAAAAAGAGCCAGACCCGTTTGATTAGGTCTGGCCAACTATAAAGAAGTTTATGTGTTCGGAATAGTGCAAATACCCCGCATTAACATCAGAACTATTTCACATATTTCCTAAATTCAGGCTTCCGCTTTTCATTGAAAGCCTTTACCCCCTCACGGGATTCCTCTGTATCATAATACAGTTTGAGCGCCTGCATCCCCATAGAGGAAATGCCCCGAATATTTTCACTATCCATATTGAAAGAACGTTTTGCAATGGCGAGAGCTGTCGGACTTTTCTCCATAATTTCAGCGCACCAAGCTTCTACCTCCTGATCCAATTGGTCGTGTGCTACGACCCGATTTACCAGCCCCATACGCTCTGCTTCATCCGCTTTATAACGGCGACACATATACCAAATCTCTCGCGCTTTTTTCTCACCAACAATTCGCGCCAGATAAGCAGTTCCAAACCCTGGATCAACGGAGCCAACTTTTGGACCAACCTGTCCAAACTGTGCGTTCTCAGAAGCGATTGTCATATCACAGATAGAGGCAAGAACATTACCGCCGCCAATAGCGAAACCTTGAACACGCGCAATAACGGGCTTCGCCATATCGCGGATCAAGGATTGTAATTCCTCGACCGGAAGACCAATAGTTCCGCGCCCGTCATACTGCCCATCATGCGCCGACTGGTCACCCCCAGTGCAAAAGGCCTTGTCACCGGCGCCTGTTAAAACAACGACCCCAATTTCATTATCCCAAGCGGCCTTATTAAAGGCAGAGATCAGCTCCTCAACAGTCTGGCCGCGAAACGCATTATACTTTTCCGGACGGTTAATCGTGATCCAAGCCGCACCGTCTTTTACTTCATAAAGAATATCTTCGTATGACATTTTTGTTTTCCTTATCCTGCCATCGTCAGGCCGCCAGACACACTAATGACCTGCCCTGTGATATAGTCGGATTCTTCACTGGCTAGAAACGTTACAATTCCGCCGAAATCTTCTGGTTGCCCCAACCGCTTGAACGGGATGGCCCGCTTCAGGCCTTCGTATATTTTTTGCCCCATTTCTCCTTCGCCAACAAAATCGTTCAGAATTGGCGTGTCAGATGGTCCCGGGCACACAACATTAACATTGATATTTTTACGAGCAAGTTCACGAGCAAGCGTTTTCGAGAAAGCCACCATTCCCCCCTTGCAGGCAGAATAGACGCCTTCGCCGCTGGATCCGACACGTGCCGCATCAGATGCCACGGTGATGATTTTACCCGCGCCTCGCTCTGACATTCCTCTCCCAACGGCATGCGTCATATGGAGAGGCCCCCAAAGGTTGACCGCCACAATCTTTTCCCAAAGTTCTTTATCTGTATCGAGGAACGTGCCGACCTTATCCCAGCCCGCATTATTGACAAGAATATCTACGGGACCTTTCGTCGCCTCAAACTCCACTACTGCGGCATTCACCGCTTCCTGATCGGAAATATCAACGGAATAGGCCGCACCGGGCGTTTGAAGCGTCGCCGCCGTTCTCTCAGCGGCTTCCTGATTTAAGTCGAACACACCGACACAAACACCTTCTTCTGCCAAACGCTGGCAAATCGCGGTTCCAAGACCGCCGCCGCCGCCTGTGACAATAGCCCTTTTGCCTTCTAGACCTCTCATTGTACTTCTCCCAATTTTTGTCGCGCAATAATCATCTTCATGATGTTTGCAGTTCCATCCCCAATCTGCAGTCCCAGAACATCCCGCAGACGCTGTTCAAATGGGTAATCACTTGTGTATCCACCAAAACCATGGGTCAGCAGACATTGATGTACGATTTCAAACGCCAGTTTAGGTGGCCACCACTTGCACATCGCCGCTTCGGTCGTATGCGGCTGGTTGTTATCTTTAAGCCACAACGTCTTGTAACAAAGCAATCGAGCCGCCTCTAACATGGTTTCTGCCTCGGCGAGCGGGAAGGTCACCCCCTGATTAACTGAAATTGGTGCACCAAATGCTTCCCTTTCAGAAGCATATTTCCAGCTTTCTTTTAATGATTGACGGGCGACAGCAAGACACTGCAACCCGATAAGGGCACGACTGAAATCAAACCCTTCCATTACTTGAGTAAAAGCCTTGTTTTCATCTCCTAAACGATGGGCATCAGGAACAAACGCGTCTTCAAAAAAGATAGACCCATGCCCAACTGCATGCTGCCCCATCCCTTCATAGCGGGCGGAAGTGACCCCTTTAGAATTCATCTCTACTAAAAAGGCACTCACCCCTTTTGCTCGGCTATCTTTTTCGCCGGTCCTCGCAAACACAATCATGATATCGGCTTGATCAACCGCAGAGATAGATGCCTTCTCTCCATTCAGGATATACCCACCTTCTACTTTAGTTGCCCGAAGCTGCAGGTTAGCCGCATCTGAGCCCCCACCAGGCTCCGTCAAGGCCACCCCAAGAACCGCCTCACCGCGGCAAATCTTCGGAATCCACTTCTCTGCCAGTGCGGTAGAGGCATAACGCACCAATATTTGCGTGTTTAACGACCCTAAAAGCTGGACATATGCCATATTGAAATCAGCACCTGACAAAGCCTCCATAATCAATCCACTTGTTAGATAAGAAACCTCGGAGCCACCGAAAGCTTCTGACTGCTCAGGCGCGATAAAGCCAAGCTGGCCCATCTCCTTTAGAAGCACTCGGTCAAGCCCTGCAGCCTTCTCCCGCGCTTGATAACCAGGTGCAATCTTATCCATGGCAAATTGCTCTGCAGCAGCAATCATCGCTTTTTGATCTGGGCTAAGTTCGAAATTCATTTGGCCCTCCCTTTGTTTTTCTTTAGCTTTACCTCTTTCAAACTTTATGTCAATATATTGACAGATATTTTTTCAGCAATACCGATAAATGAAGACTTATGTTCGATAATTTAAGCAATAGATTGTTCTTTCGCCTCTACCAAACGGCAAACACCCTGCAAAAAGTAGGGGCGCAAGCCCTAGAGGAAGAGCAGATCACTACTCAGCAGTGGTCCATTCTAGGTGCGTTGTCTCGTCCCGCTGCAGGCGAAGGAATGACGGTTTCCGAATTATGTGAATACCTGCGCCTCAGCCGGCAGAATATGAACGGTGTCCTAAGCAGATTAGAGGACCGGAGCTTAATAGGTCGGAAACCCGATCCAAATGATCAACGATCCCGAAGGATTTGCCTGACAGAAGAAGGCCATGCGGTATGGGCACGCATTGCCCCACTAATTAACGCGTTTTATGATCAAGCGCTTTCAGGTTTTTCTGAAGATGACAGAATTGCATTTGTTCATTATCTGAACAAACTCAACAGCTCCATGCTGGAAATGGACAAGTCTTCAAATTAAGTCGTTACTTCGACTTTTCCAGCAAGATATCGGTCGCGTTATGAATTGATTTGTCATTATCAAGCGCGTTCAACAAATTACGGCGAATGGTCACCATATTATCCATCATACGCTGCGCATCTTCTGGCGCCATATCAGTGAAGGTAATTTTATTAACCTGACGGCCGCACTCAGACATGATCCGTCCGATAGGTCGGGCAGCATCTTTCAACAACACCCTTTTAACGCGCCTGTCGTCCGGATCTACTTTACGTTCAACGAATCCGCGAGCTTCCAGCCGATCAATAAGCCCACCAACCGTAACAGTCCCCACATCCATACGCCGCGCCAATTCTTTTTGAGGTAAATTATCCTCAACAAACAATTGCGCCAGAACCCACGCTTGAGATGTGGTGAGACCATGGGGCGCAAGAAGGCTATCAAACAGTCGAGCTCGAAAGCGCGCTATGTCACTGAAAATAAAGCCAGCTCGATGATCCAGATAATCCATATCCTGCCCCAGTTTCTTTTTCGGCATCACTATAACCACTCCCCACGGGAGCGCAAGGCACATCCCCTTTTTCAAAGTCATTTTAATTAGCTTGCTTATTAATAGCAAGATCGCTAGTTTGTTAGCCGAATTTGATTTACACTAAATAAGAAGAATAAAATGTTGTGTATCTTAAGTTCAAAAATGCTCTTGAATGCCTGAAGTCTGCTGGATTGAGTGATTAAGTATAATTCCTGCCCCAATAAAAATAAGGAGGAGAAGGCGTGGAAGTCGGAATCTTGGCTTTTAGCGGATACATCCCCAAAAGCCGTTTGCAAAGAAGTGAAATCTTTAAAGCCCATGCTTGGTTCAACCCAGGTCTAAAAGGTCTAGCGCGTGGTGAACGCGCCGCGGCTAACTGGGATGAAGACAGTGTCACGATGGCCGTCGAAGCCGCACGTAACTGTCTTGCCGACCAAGATAGAGCGGATATCTCAGGTGTGTATATGGCCTCAACCAGTTATCCGTTCCAGGACCGTCAAAATGCCGGCATCGTCGCCGATGCTCTCAATCTCTCAAGTTCTTTGCAAACGCTAGATTTTTCATCTTCGATGCGAGCGGGAACGTCTGGCCTCCTGATGGCTTTGCAAGCCACCAAGGGCGGCGCGGGTAAAGTTCTTTTCACTGCGTCTGAGAAGCGTCAGACAAAAGCGGGTAACGCCTTAGAAATGACATCTGGCGACGGGGCCGCGGCACTGCTTGTTGGTGAAGGCGATATAATGGCACGCCTATTGGGCGCACATACTGAATCTGTCGACTTTGTGGATCATTTTCGCGGCGAAGAAAACAACCATGACTACACTTGGGAAGAGCGCTGGATCCGGGACGAAGGCTATATGAAGATCGTCCCAACAGCAATTTCCGCTCTCCTCGACAAGGCAGGTATTAATGCTGCAGACATCACGACATTCTGCTTTCCAGTTGCCGCAAGAAATGTCGCCGCCGGACTTGCAAAAAAAACTGGTATCAACCCAGATGCTGTCGCTGACAACCTACAAGCAACGGTGGGTGAAACCGGATCTGCTCACTCAATCGTAATGCTTGTTCAGGCCCTTGAACAGGCAAAGCCTGGAGACAAAATCCTTGTTGCTAGCTTTGGTCAAGGCTGCGACGCTCTCCTGTTTGAAGCAACTGACAAAGTAAAATCTGCTGCTGCAAGCCTTTCCAGCTCCCTGAAGAATGGTCGGCCAGAGAGCAACTATAACCGCTTCCTTGTTATCAATGGAGAGCTCTCCACAGAGCAAGGCATCCGGGCAGAGGTTGACAAAAATACAGGTCTCACAACTCATTACAGAAACCGATATCTCGCTCAGCGAATGGTTGGCGGCGAATGCAGTAAATGCGGCACAATTCAATTCCCAAAAACGAACATGTGCGTGAACGAAAATTGCGGCGAAATCGGCACACAGGAAGATCACCCCTTCGCCGAAAAGATCGCTTCCGTCAATTCGTTTACAGCAGACCGTTTGACTTACTCCCCTGACCCACCAGCCTATTACGGTATGGTTCAATTTGAAGGCGGAGGGCGCTTGATGGCTGATTTCACAGACATCGCACCGGATGCAGAACTTTCGGTCGGTGACAAGATGCGAATGGTATTTCGGGTAAAAGATTACGACAACAAGCGGGGTTTCAGACGCTATTTTTGGAAAGCGGTTCCCCTCGAAGACACTCAGAAAGGAGTATAATCATGGCTTCTGGTATCAAGGATAAAGTTGCCATTCTTGGCATGGGTTGCTCCCATTTTGGGGAGAGATGGAATGATAACGCTGAAGACCTGATTATTGAGGCCTTCGTGGAAGCCATCGAAGATGCCGGCATCGATAAAAGTCAAATCGATGCGGCTTGGTTCGGGACAGCTATCGAAGAACAACATGTGGGTAAATCCGCAGTCCCGCTCTCTATGGCACTTCGTCTACCAAACATTCCGGTTTCCCGCGTTGAAAATTACTGCGCCAGTGGCTCCGAAGCATTTCGCGGTGCTGTATATGCCGTTGCATCAGGAGCATGCGACATCGCAATGGCCGTTGGCGTTGAAAAGCTTAAAGACACAGGATATGGTGGCCTACCACAGAGAAGCCGTGGTGCTGTTAATGATCTATTCTGGGCTAATGCTTCCGCGCCAGGCTCCTTCGCTCAACTTGCAACGGCTTATTCCGCTAAACATAAGGTAGATGCAAAAGACTTGAAACGGGCGATGGCCCACGTTTCCGTAAAAAGCCATGAAAACGGCTCTAAAAACCCAAAAGCTCACCTTCGGAATCGTATTGACGAAGATAAGGTCATGAATGCTCCAATGATCGCGGAGCCACTTGGTCTATTTGACTGCTGCGGTGTGAGTGATGGCTCTGCGGTTGCAATCGTAACAACACCGGAAATTGCGCGCTCGCTTGGTAAAAAAGATCTGATTACCGTCAAAGCAATGCAACTTGCAGCTTCCAACGGCCGTGAGGCGCAGCATAACAGCTGGGATGGTAGCCATTTTGTGACGACCCGCGCAGCAGCAGAACGTGCCTATAAAGAAGCAGGCATTACAAAACCTCGTGACCAAATCAGTATGTTTGAAGTTCATGACTGCTTCTCCATTACGGAGCTGGTGACGATGGAAGACCTCTTCATTTCTGAAGAAGGGCGTGCGGTCAACGACATCATGGATGGCTTCTATGACGCAGATGGCAAAATACCCTGCCAAATTGATGGCGGCCTGAAATGCTTTGGCCATCCTATCGGCGCCTCAGGCATTCGGATGCTATATGAAATGTATCTTCAAATGCAAGGTCGGGCGGGAGAGCGTCAACGAAAAGAAGATCCCGTCTTTGGCATGACGCATAACTTAGGCGGCTTCCCGCATCAAAATGTATGCTCCTTGACCATTATCGGTAAAGAAGGCGCTTAAAGGCTTTTACAAATATTTAAACAAAAAAGGCGGGCAAATGCCCGCCTTTTCGTTACATGCTCTACTTTGATTAGAAGGAGAGAGCTGTACCTACGAAGAAGATAGTTGCATCTTCGCCTTCAGAACCTTCAAGGCCGTCTTCACCATCCCAGTACTGAACACCACCGAACGCAGTTACACCTGGACCGAGGATATACTGACCACCGACTACGAATGCAGCCAGATCGCCATCGTAGTTAGCTGTATCGCCATCACGGTTGATACCAGCGTACTGAACACCAACTTTCCAAGGACCTTGACCATAAGTTACACCGATGTTCCAGTCTTGACGCTCGTCGTCATTTGCACCGTCTTCGTTGTCAGTGAACTTATATGCTGCACCAACTTCAAAACCAGCGAGACCGACAGTTACACCAGCAGAAATTTCGTCAGTGTCTTCCAAAGCACCAGAGCGAGTCAGCAACTGGTAGCCCAAGGAAGCTGCAAGTGATACACCATCGAAGTCACCAGTGTAGTTTGCACCGAGGGAGTAAGCTTCGTCAGCAGTGCCTTCAACAGCGATTGGTGCGTATACTGTACCGCTTGTAGTTTCTTTGTCCCCATCTGGTGTGTAAGAAACACCGAACTGGAAACCGGAGAAACGTGGTGTGAAGTAAGTGATTTTATCTGCATCGCTTACTTGTTTAGAAACTGTTGCTGGAGTTTCAAACCCACCTGCTTCTGCATTTGGATCATTCAAGGTCCAAGCAGGAACTGGTGCTGGAGAACCGTAGTGCATCAGATAGTCAGCAGAGTTTTCAGAACCAACGTTGATGCGACCGAAGTTACCTTCAACATAAATGAAAGTTTCGTCGATCTGGTCAGAAGCTGTGTAAGCTTCCAGCTGGATGTTAACACCGAAAGTCAGACCATTGTCCAGAGTAGTTTCACCAGTGAAGTGAACCTCACCTTCGTGACGCAGGTCAGTTGGCAACTGGTCATTGTCTGTGTCGTAGTCTGCGACGACAAAAGAAGTCTGCAGGTAACCGCCAACGTCCAGTTTAATTTTTTCGGCAGCAGAAGCTGAGCCTGCTGTCAGTGCACTTGCAGCAACGAGTGCTGTTGTGCCCAAGATCACTTTTTTCATTTCATTCTCCATTTCGCCCAGATAACAGGAGCAAAATCAATGTATGAGGGAACGACAAAGCCAGCTTCTAAGCCAGCCCGACGAGAAGTATCTACACAAGAGATGACAAACATTTGAAGTGATGAGGATCACACTCGATTTCTTCCAATTGATTGCCAATCACAAATGTGAGCACAGTTACAAAGAAGTCCGCTAACTATCTGCTACAGAAGAAAAAAACTTGCATGTGTTATTTTGGCTTATAGGCCAAGCGCACGCCTCCCCAGTGTTTTCCGCTCACCCAAATCGGGGCGCTAAGGTCTTTCATAACAGCGTAGACACCACCGCCCATCTCCCTCCTATATGTTTGAAGTAAAAAGGTTTTTTGGTTACTTGCAGCAGCCATTCCTGTACGATCATCAAAGATCCGCCTATTACGGCTATTCGCCATATTCCACTCTGTTTCACCGGGCTTTTGCGGGCTGGAAAACTTTTTGTTATGTGTCGGCAAAAAAGCATTTTTATCTACGGCTGCACAAAAAACGATACTGTCATCAAAATCCAACACTGGCTCTTGAATAGGCGGTAAAACTCGATCAGTAAATTCCACAAATTTGGTCATTTTCTGAACAGGGTTAGTACCAGTGATATCAACATAGTTCTGATCAAACAGCGCATCTTCAGAAATCTCGCCTGTATTAATTGCAGCCTCGAAAACCGCAGAAATCTCCGCTGCTTTCTTTTGCACAAGATTTATAAAAGGAGTATCATCGGTTTCATGACCACTGAGCGCCAAGGCCTCAAACAAGCCTTCACTCATACGCAAAAGTGTCGAAGCCCCTTCATCAGCCGCATGAAGGTTTTTTGATGTCTCTTCATTACCAGCAAGAACGGATTGTAACTGTGAAGCAACATCCTCACACTGCTGATGGTTTTTCTGAGCTACGTTGAACACATCTCCGATATTTGTCGAGATATCTGCTAAATGCGCCTTCAACAATTCAAATGTATTTGAGATTCGGCCTGTCCCCTCCTGAGCAGACACTGCTTTCTCAGTATTTTTCTGGCCTTCAACCTGGATTTCGGAGACTTGGCCGGTTAATTCTTTTACCGTGTCAGCAATCTCAATTGTCGCCTTTTTCGTCTCATCAGCTAGAGCCTTCACCTCATTGGCGACCACAGCAAAACCTTTACCGGCTTCACCCGCACGCGCCGCTTCGATTGTGGCATTCAGTGCGAGCAAATTGGTTTGACTGGCAATCCCCTCAATACCTTCAGCCACTTTCGCAACACTACTTAATGACTGACTTAGCTTCGCGAGGCGCGCCTCCATTCCTTCTACACTTTCAACCAGTGCAAAAATATATTGGACTGAAGTTTCGATATCAGACACGGCGCCGTGCACCGCTTCTGCCGCGGTATCAGCAGCCTCCCTTGTCTGAGTTACCGTACCAGCGATTTCCTGATTAGTTGCGACCATAGACTGGGCGGCGCCCGCCAAACTTGATACCATTCCCGACTGCTGCTCACTTCTTGCGGCAACCTCTGACACCTGCCCGGCGATATCCGCGGCGGACACACCAAGCTCTCCCACCTTACTGGCGATCTCTGAAATAATATCTCGTTCTGAGTGTTCCATTTGTCCCTCATCAACACACACATCTTTGGTGTTTATGGACCAATCAGGGTAAATCTTTAATTAATTAAATCTAATTTTAAATTCTAAATTCACCAGATAAGGGAAATGAGAGGTAAGACACACTCATAATCCCACCATCCTACAACTTAACAAATAGCCTTGTAGCGGATCATTTTTCAGCATAAATAGAGGCCAATGGCCCCGTAGCTCATCAGGATAGAGCGCCAGATTCCTAATCTGGAGGCAACAGGTTCGAGTCCTGTCGGGGTCACCATGCCTGATAATTAGCACACTGATGGCGTAAACGGGAACTTCTGCGCCGCACCCTTGCCAGCTTCAGTAAGCTGGGTATTCATTTGTTTTTCAGTCAGCAAACCACCTTGAGCATCCAGTGTCGCGGCAACGGACGCACCATTGCAGGCAGCCATGTTCAGAGCTTGTACTGCCCCGAACTCACTTGCCATCGCCAAGGCCAGCGTCCCATTGAACGCGTCCCCTGCCCCAATAGTTGACTCAACCTCAACCTCGACAGATGGAACAAAAACGATTTCTTCATTGGACAAAAGATATGCCCCCTCCCCGCCATTGGTGACGGCGAGATAACGGCAACCCGTTTTCAAAATACGATCCCCAAGGAACGAGAGAGAAACCTTTGCATCCTTCTCGCCTAGACCATTTTGAATGAGATCAGGTAAATCTTTGGAAGTCGGCAAACAGCTATCTTCGGGACAACTCATACCCTCAGCGAATGCGGCAGCCTCTTCTTTATTAATCGCAACTAGGTCAACAAATTGAAGTGCGTGCAAAACCTGTTCCTTTCGGTTGCGAATTTGCCGAATGCCCGGATTGCAGGCCACAAACGCCCCGGATTCTTTTGCAAGGCGCACAATTTCAGGAAAAGCATCAGCGGATTCTGAACTCAAAGTAGAGACATATACCAAGTCCACGCCCTCAAACATTTCAGCCTCAACATCTAAAAGCGAAAGGGTGGTGTTCGCCCCCCGATGCACAAATACACCTGCATTTTTGTCATGAGAGGAAATGATAATAGATTTACCTGTTTGCTCGCCCGAAACTTTATGAACAAAGCAGTCGGTTATATTTTCTTCTTTTAGGCGCTTCAAAACACGCTCAGCGTCCAGATCGTCACCCAGTTTCAGAAGAGCAGAGACCCTTGCCCCGAGGCGAGACATTGCAACCGCTGCATTGGTGGCCCCGCCGCCTATTTGGGTATCGATGCGGCTCGCCTCCACTTTCTTACCCTGCTCAAGCATCAGGAAAGAATTCGTTGCATTGGTCATCGTCATACATTCGATGTCTTCGGTCTCAATAGACGCAATAACATCGATAGTAGCCCCACCAATCACTAACACATTCAGCATTATTCACCCACTATCTGTTTCACCGAGTTTACCCCGACAAACAGAAGATGGAAACATTTGCTGACGAGAAATGATAATTACGGGACAGTTTTTAGATCCTGCAAGTAGGTATTCTCCGCCCGCGACTTTTCATAATTAGACGGCTTTATCTCAGCAAAAATCAAACCTTCACCATTCCCAGTAGATGCCAGTGTCATTCCATCTGGGGCATGCACACCTGCTCCGCCTTGATAGAAGAAAACCCCATCACTGCCACAGAAATTGATGTAAGCGATAAACAGCTGATTTTCAAAAGCGCGCGTTGGCAGCATCTTATCAGCAATAAAAGCACCACTGGATCCTTTGGGGGTCGCGGTTGGAACCGCAATTAGATCAGCACCCGACTTTGCCAGCCTTCGCACATTTTCTGGAAACTCGACATCATAGCAAATCAACATCCCGATTTTCAGCCCTTGGTAAGGGACGATAACGGTCATCGGATCAACTGCTTTAAACAACCCCTTTTCATAAGGCCCATAGAGATGCGATTTCCGATAAAAAACAGGTCCTTCATCTGGTCGCACAAATACCGCACTATTGAATAGGTGCTCACCAACCTGCTCTGCGATCCCAACGATCAAAGCAATATCGTTGTCCTTTGCAAGCTTCTGCAGTTCGTCCATAACTGGCTTGCCATTAATATGGTGCTCCCCCATCTGATCAGCGGCTCCATATCCCTGCACAGCCAGCTCAGGAAAAATCAGAACCGCGGCCCCCGCCGCCTTTGCTTCAGATGTGAAGGCCTTTATTTTTTCCAGGTTTGCGCAAATATCTCCGGCAACCGGCTGAAATTGAGCACCTGCAACAATCATTTCACATCTTCGCCTGAATGATTTCCGAGCAGTTTTGGCAAATCCCCAAAACGGGCGACTACCGCGAAAATGAGAGCAGCAACAGCAACAAACAGGAAGGAGACCGATGCCATTGTCGGCGTGTATCCATAACGGAGAGCGTTGAAAATCTTGATTGGCAAGGTTTCCATCGTGAAGCCAACTGACATATAAGCCACGATATATTCGTTCAGAGATAACACGAAGGTGAAAGCAAAGCCCGAAATTACATAAGGTAAAATCAGGGGAAAGATTACCGTTCTAAACGTTGTCATTTCACTTGCACCAAGCGTGGAAGCGGCCTCAACCACAGATTTATCAATCGAGGTAAACCCAAGCGTTGTTGTCACCAACGGCAGTGTCACAAAGAAAATACCGTGACTGACAATCGCCGTCCAAGGCTCCCCATAAAAGCCAGACGTTGCCCAGAAAGTTAGAAATCCAAGCGCGGTAATAACGGGCGGCAAAATAAAGGGGGCAACCCCCAAAAGACGAAAGATATTTGCCCACGGCGCATACCAACGCCACAAAAACCAAGATAATGGCAATGCAATCGAAATAGCGAGGATTGCTGAACCCGATGCAAGAATTAACGAGTTAAACAAAGCACTTCGCCATTCTGGATCCGTAAAGATTTGTCCATACCAGACAAGTGAGAAACCTTCCGGCGGAAACGTTAGGGACTGTTTTTCATTCACAGACACCCCGAGCACAACAATCAGGGGCAGGAGCAAAAACAACGCAACTGCACCCAAGAAAAGATATGTCCCAAATCGGCTCATGTCTTCACCTTCTCTTCCCGCCCGACAAGTAAGGTAAGCCCAATAAGTGCCAAAGAAATCAGAACCAAGAATACTGCCATCGCCGCAGCAAACGGCATGTTGGATTGATAAATTGCCTGATCAGTAATGAGAACAGATAAGGTCCAATGCTGCGGGCGGCCCAGAATCTGCGGCAAAAGATAAGAGCCGAGCGCGAAAACAAACACCATAATCAATGTTGCAATCAATGTATTCCGTTGAACCGGCACCATCACATTCATGAATGCTCGAACGGGGGACGCCCCCATCGTTTTTGCGGCCTCGAGGTACGAGCTATCAAACCGGGCGAGAGATGGATAGAGAACCAAAATCGTATAAGGAAGGGCCTGATAGACCATCGCTGTCAATACAGCACCAAAGCTTGGATAAAGCGAGGTTGGGCTATCCATAATTCCCAAACTCACCAGTATATTTGTAAGGCCCGCTGTCTTCGAAAAAAGCGAGGACCAGGAAAAGCCGATGATCACTTCAGAAAGAGACAGAACGGACAAAATCCCGACAAGCCAATAAACTTGAGTGCGCCTCTTTAATCGCGTGAGGAGATAGGTAAAAGGGAAAGAGATAACCGTACAAATGATGGATACAAGCACCGCAAGTGCGATGGAAAAGCTGAGGACCTTCCCGAAGAAGCTGGAGATAAATCGCTCATAATTGCTAAACACAAAATCGACCGAATAGAAACCTGCAGGATCTCGCTGAAAGAAGCTGACGGCGATCATAATCCCAAATGGGATCGCAAAAAACACCAGCAGCATTAGAGCTGGATATAAAAGCGGCCCATAGTCCTTTACAGATTGAGGTGCTGGTCCGCTCATGAGGTGAGCACCACACTGGCATCGGCATCAAACTTAACACCAACCTTTTCACCCAAATTGAGCGGAAGGCGATCACGTGGCGAACAGGATGCCATAAGTTGATGCCCCGCAACGTCCACAAAGGTTTCAACGGTTGCTCCAAGATCGCGGATAAATGCAACGTCCCCATCCAGCGCACCAGCACCCGCGGGCAACAGATGGATATCCTCGGGTCGGACGGACAGGGTAGCTTCGGCTTGATTAAGGGAAATCCCTTCAAGTTTAGTGCCCATAAACTCTGCGACACCGCCATTTTGAGAAATCGGCAACAGGTTCGTCACGCCAATAAAGTCAGCAACAAACTTATCAGCCGGATTTCGGTAGATTTCAACAGGAGGGGCCGCCTGGCGAATGCGCCCTTCCCCCATGACAACAACAATATCAGCCATTGTCATGGCCTCTCGTTGATCATGTGTCACAACAATCGTTGTAATGCCAAGCTTTTGCTGCAACTGACGCAATTCAACCTGCATACTCTCGCGGAGTTTTGCATCCAATGCAGACAGCGGTTCATCCAGCAAAAAAAGCTTTGGAGATAAAGCAAGAGCACGCGCAATCGCAACACGTTGCCGCTGCCCACCTGAAAGCTGCGAGACTTTTCTGTCGCCGTAACCGGACAAGTGGATCATCTCAAGCAGTTCATTAACGCGTGCAGCCTGATCTGATTTAGACGCCCCGCGGATCCGAAGTGCATATGAAATATTCTCAGCAACCGTTAGGTGGGGAAACAATGCTAAAGACTGAAACACCATTCCAAGTTCCCGTTTGTGGGTTGGAATACCAGTGATATCAGATCCATCAATAAGAATTTCACCATTTGTCGGCTGCTCAAGGCCAGCAATCATCCTAAGCAACGTGGTTTTACCGCACCCGGAGGGACCCAACAGACAGACAAAACTGCCATTAGGAATTTGAAGATCAATTTTTTCGACGGCAACGAAAGTTCCAAATTCCTTACGTATACCGCTTAAGGTCAATCCAGACATTCTGGCCTCACATATGTACTGGCTAGCTCGCAGCCGAAAGAACGGCTGCGAGGGAATTAAATCAAGAAACGGAAATATTCAACCGATTTGACGGATTATCCGACAATCAGCTCAGTCCATTTCTGGTTCAGCCAGTCACTGCGTGTCTGATACATGTCATAGCGCGGGATGATCGGCGCAATTTCAGAAGACACAGCCGCAAATTCTTCGGCCGTCATATCAAGAAGATCTGTCTTAACAGTTGGGGCGGTCCCAACTTTGCGGGACATGTCGGACTGAACGCTTGGCTGGCACATGTAATTGATAAATTCATGCGCCTCATCCAGTTTTTCTGAAGCACGTGATACCGCCCAGCTACCACTGTCTAGGATACCGCCTTCTTTCGGGAAGGTGGAACGAACTGGGTGGCCGTCAGCAATCGCAAGACCAGTCACATCGTGGTAATACTGGCCCATTGGAATTTCACCAGTTTTGAGACCCTGCTCAAATTGAGCTTCATCACGATACCAAAGACGGACATTGCCTTTCAGCTCTGCCAGTTTGTCCATAACTTTCAGGATACCTTCTTCAGTGTCCAAAATCTGTGTACCACCGAAGAATGTGGTTGCTGTCACCTCGAGCAGGAAGGAGTTGGATACCAACGCCAGAAGACCCAGCTGGTCTTTGCGTGAAGGATCCCACATCGCGGCCCAAGATGTTGGCTCTTCTTTAATAATGTCGGTATTAGAAACCAAATTCACATACCAGGAAACTGCACCGATACCAGCGGTCTGACCATCTGGGTATTTGTTGATAAAGTTGCTAAGCAGGTTAGAAGCGTTTGGAAGTTTACCCATATCAAGCGGCGCCCAAAGCTTGGTTGTCTGACCTTTCAGCAACGCAACTTGCGACATCATGGACACATCTGCTGGCGCCCGTTTCGCCCGAGCGGCCTGCTCAAGCTGAACCAACCAGGCTTCACCTGTTGGCTCTGCAACGGATTCCACTTTAATACCAGTTGCTTTGGTAAATTCAGGGAAGATGTGCGTATCGAATGATTTCTTAAAGTACCCGCCATAAACGCCCACTTTCAGGGAGCGTTCCTGAGCAGAGAGAATTGTCGGCATGGAAAGGGCTGCTGCCCCGGCTGCACCTGCAGCCATCACAGCCCGGCGGCTGACGCCTGATTTATTAAATTTGTGCATTTCTGCCTCCTCTGTTAGCCAGCCTTTCAGCTGAATTCAACGATCGCCCAAAATATCGAGCGTTTCTCCCTTATTTCCGAATACCCTTACTGTGAGACATCAGGCTCAATATCTCAAAGAGAACCTGTGCCCCAACATGGGCGGAATTTGTTGTCGGGTCATATTGCGGTGCTACTTCAACCACATCCCCGCCGCAGATTTCAAGGCCTTTTAAGCCACGCAGGAATTCTAGCACTTCCCGCGTGGTCAACCCACCAACCTCCGGCGTACCTGTTCCAGGTGCGAAGGAAGGATCTACACCATCAATATCGAATGAAATATAGACTGGCCCCTCACCAACCACTTCTTTCGCTTTTTCTACTAGTGCCGGTATCCCCAGATGAGGGACTTCCTCAGCGTGGACAACGGTCATTCCTGCCTTTTCAGAGAATTCCCAAAGATATTCAGCAGATCCCCTAATTCCAATCTGGATTGTACGAGTTGGATCCAGCACCCCATCCAGAACCGCGTTTCTAAAAGGGCCGCCGTGGTGGAACTTCGTTTCGTCAAAAGATCCGCCAGTATCGCAATGCGCGTCAATATGGATGAGGGCAACAGGCCTATCCCGGCCAATCGCCTTCAGAATCGGATGTGTAACAGAATGGTCACCGCCAACAGACAAAGGAATGACACCTTTATCTTTAATACGGTTCATATACGCCTCGATGTTTTCAAGGCTCTTCTCAAGACGGTAGCGGCTATCAAATGGGACATCTCCGATATCCGCAACTTTCAGATCCTGAACCGGGGCGCATTTTAAGACATGATTATAAGGGCCTATCCGCTCGATAGCGCGAAGTGCGCGCGGACCAAAGCGCGCGCCTGGACGATTTGTCACGCCCAAATCCATTGGAATACCAATCATTGCGACTTCAAGATCGGCAATATCCGGGTCAAACGGATCAATCGGACGATGCGGTGCATCAAGAAGCGTTGGAACTCCAGAGTACGGTGCTAACCGTGTACCACCTTCAGTGAAAATTTGATCGGCTACTTTCTGGAATTCAGGGTCATGCATCTCTCCCCCATGGTTCTCACCATAAAGGTCTTGCAACTCTTTCAGCTTATCATCGTTCCAATTATTGCTCATTAGGCCATACCCTGCTCAGACTTTACCTAGATGCTTAATTTTTGTGAAACGATTTTGAAAAATCAATTGATATTGTTATATGCTGTTATGTGAAATTTTCTCACACGAAAGTTATGTCCTGTGTCAAACAAATTACCTCCCCTTAAGCCCTTGAAAGCATTCGAAGCAACTGTTCGCGCAGGATCAGTAACCGCAGCAGCAGCAGAGCTTAATGTCACCCATAGCGCCATCAGCCATCAGATCAAAACCTTGGAAACTGCACTTGGGTATAAGCTATTTGAACGAGGTGCAAAAAGACTAAAGCTCACACCTGAAGGGGCAATGCTTGTACCTGCGGTAACGGACGCCTTTAACGGAATTACTGAAGCGCTCAATCGGGTTAATCAGCAAACAACAAGCGGACAGCTATCTGTCTCCTGCGCCCCTGCCCTCCTGTCATTTTGGCTTATGCCGAGGATACATCTCTTTATTGAGCAGTACCCTGATATCAAGTTGATCTTCAATTCATCCGTCGATAACAGCATGGTTTTCGATCCCAATACGGATTTATGCATCCTATATGGGGAAACGCCTCGCTTGGATTGCTGGACCAGTCTCTGGACCCAATTTGATCTCTTTCCAGTTGCGTCTGCCACTTATCTCAACCGGCACACCCTTAAAACCTTTAAGAATCTCAAAGATCAAATTATGCTTCATGCAGATGATGGGCGGGAATGGCATACATGGCTTGGTACGGCTGGTGCACATGCACACACATCGGATCAGCAACATTATATGGGGGATGCACGTGGTGCAATCGATGCAGCCCTCTTGGGTTTAGGAGTTGCACTTGGTGATACGCTAACTGCCAGCAACCTTCTCTCAAAAGGGGATCTGGTCATGCCATTTGACTTGGCAGTCCCGTCAACCGGGGCGTTTTATCTCGCATGCCGAAATGAAATGAGAACAACCTCAATTGTAAGTGTATTCATTGATTGGCTTTTTGCAATGTTGGAACAAGATCCACCTGCGACTAGCAGAGCGTCTTCCACCCGACGTATCCCCCAAATCAGGCGCAAAATTTGATGCGAGGCTGTAAGCATTTAAACTTCTTTGATAACGGCCAACAAAAAAGGCCGCCAAAGGCGACCTTAATGCTTTTATGAAACAAGACCTAGAAGACACAATGTTTTGCAAAATCCGCGGCTTCCTGCGCGGTCACATCCATTTTGTCTTTGCCTTTGATTTCTTCGCACCACTCTTTAGAGCCAACCTCTGGTGAACATGCGCCCAAGAAGCTGACTAGAGCCGCCACACAAACAAGACTAAGTATGGATTTCATTATCTTGATCTTTCAAAAAAGAAAAATCGGGCGGGAAATCCCGCCCGATCAGCTAAAGCGAATTACTTGCTTTCAACAGTGATTGTTGCGCGGCGGTTAGCTTGGTTCTTCACGCCATCAGCAGTTGGTTCTGCAAGGCGATCTTCACCGTAGGAGCGCATGATCACATTCTGTGGGTTTAGACCGATGTCCATTGCTTTCAAAGCCAGTTCCTCAGAACGGCGCTCTGACAGAGCAGCGTTATATTCTTTAGAACCAGATGTATCTGTATAACCAGCAATCGTTACTCGAGGACGTTTGAAGTTGTTTACATATTTAACAGCTTCAGCAATCTTGTCTGCAGAGCCTGGCAGCATTTTCACACTGTCAAACTGGAACAGGATGTTCCAAGTCATTGGCTTAGCAACCATTTCTTTTGGAGCTGGTGCTGGAGCTGGTGCTGGTTTAACAGCAATCATTTTGTCAACATCACCCATTGCAGCGATGAAGGCGTCGCGGCATGCCGCAATGTGATCTGGCTGGAAGTTTTCTTCCTGCTCTTGTACCCAGCAATCAAAGCTTGTCTGCGCGCGCGCAAGCTGAACAGTTGCTTTATCTTTTGCTGTGCTGTTCAGTGCTGCGACCAGGCGATCATATGCACCTTTCATCACAGGCTCACGGTCAGCTGGAATACTCCACTCACCTGGGTTATATGGACCAACTTCTTCGCCCATCGCTGCTGCCATTGCTTTTTCAGCGAAACGGTCAGAATCGGTGTAGTCGCCTTCACCATACTCACCTTTGGACAGTGCAATGTAGTCATTGTAAAGGGCTTTGCTGTAAGCGGAGCCACTTGCGCTCATTTTTTCTGCTTCACCCAACTTGCCACCACAAGCTGCCAATGTCACAGATGCTGCACCAAGCACAGCCAAGGTTACCAGTTTTTTCATATCTCTCCCCTAACTAACAGTAGGAAATAACGTCCACATGGACACTCTCAATTATCGGCGTCAGGTGCGTCAAACTTGCGCCTAAAATAGCACCGGGCAACAAACGTCAACTGAGTGTTGTATTAATAGTTTACACAAATACTTGTGTCAGAGCTAAGTAATGCATCACTGATATTAATCAACACATAGTGACAAAATTGCTGCATTTTGCATACAACATAATCATCTTTGTTGAATATGAAACAAATAAGGCAAAAGGTATTCAGTTATAAGATTTTTTATTTGCTGGTAAAAAATGCGTCTTTTCTTACTGCTATTTCAAACACCCAAATCATATTTTGACGCAGAAACCCTTCCTCCTCATAGAGAGGATACCGGGCTTCTGGAAGCCCCAAACTCATTTACAGTGGAATTAGCGCTTCTCCGGATTGAAGATATCAGCGATAAGTCGGACGTGCGGCGTAGGTTGCGCCGTTTGGCTTCCCCCAGGGGCCAGAGCTTGAGACAACGATCCACTTGAATGGATACCGGTTTGCCTGAGCAATTTCCACCTCAGTACCCCTTAAAATTTTCACGGTCATAAAACCGTTGATATCAGCCTTTTCAATATTGCAGGCTAACGTTTTCGCAGGAAACAGAACCTTAAAGGGAGAGCGACCAGAGATCTTTTGACGCTTCAACTGACCATGTTTCGTGTGGAAAGCACAATCACCACGAAAAGCCTGTCCATCAGCGCCGGATATCTGTAATTCGATCATACTCACGCCCCCCGCAAAAGCGGGCAATGGGATGACTGACAAACTCATCAGCAAAATAGCAATAAAAAAGGCATGGAGCCGAATATTCACCATGCCTTTAGTATAATAGGAATTATGTCAAAAAAAGGTTACAAGGCCTAACTTGTCTCCGGCAGGTCAATGTCCAAAATGGTCATATGAAATGCGAATGACACATCGCCATCTTCTTCATCGCGGTAGAGAACACCAATAAATTCATCATCCAATGAGACTTCTGCGCTGCCATCTGAAGGGCGGCGCTCCTTGACGACAAATCCGTCAGCGCCAAATTTTTCTCTCAAATAACGTTGTACGCGCAGGGCTTCAGAGCGTGTCATAAACTATCCTCTATTCCAGAACTTCGAGAGTATCCGCGATCGGACCTTTGATGCCCATGCGCACTTCGCATTTGACGCGCGCATCAACGCCGAAGTTTTCCATATCCACTTCGGAGCGCTCCAACATGTTCGTGTGGAAAAACACATTCTGACCGCCATTTTCAGGCGCCACGAACCCATAACGATGTTCTGGCACGTAAGTCACGACCACGCCTTCAACGACAACTTCCTGTCCAGCTGGAGCAGGTACTTCGCCTTCTTCTGGCTCGTGGATCGCTGCAACCTGTGGACCGCGGTCACCTGCAACCAAGTCACAGACAATCTTCATACCTTCGGAGAGCTCGCTATATGCAGTGCCCTGCAAAACAGAGATATGAATAAAGGCATCTGGTGAGCCATCTGCAGGGGAGACAAAACCAAACCCTTTGGCTTCATCAAAAAACTTTACGGTAGCTGTAATATTCTTACGAACAGATTTTTGCTGTTTGCGATCATTCATCCGGTACGGACCTCTTTATTAAACTGCTCCATGCAATACAGAAGAATACAGAAAATCTCAAATTATTCTGACAAAAAATGGCTAATTCATCAGAATGTGCGGCATATCTACCCAATCTCGGCCGCGCGGCGGCTAATGCTGTTCTGGATCAGCTTGACGATTTCTCTCCTGACACCAACAGCACCAAGATAATGAACCTCCGCCCTTTTCTTATCCTGCATTTGCGTCAGAAACGCCTGCACAGCCTTTGGCACATCCTCAGCTGCATGAGGCCCATTTGCTGAAAAGAGGCCTACTACGATAATGAGCTTAGCCCCCTCTGCCTCTAGGGTTCTAAGCATATCAATGATTAGCGGCGGCTCCTCCAACAAAGCGACTTCAACACGTTCAAACAGAGACCGCGCCCTCACCTGATCTCTTTGGAACAAAGCGGCTTCTCTCGATGCCGTACTTTTTTGAGAGCCGTGCGCCACGAGCAAAACACTGACGTCTTTATCAGTTACTCGAAGTTTTTTGGTCTGCTCTTTGACACTATCGATAACGATTTCCGCCAGTTCAGCATCAACTCCAATTGCGTCGCATTGGATGAGACTTCTGTTCTCATCCCGTCTCAAGCGATCTTCTAGCCCGAAAATTTCTGGGATTTTTTTACGCACAAAAAACCCATCGCTCATAAAGAAAGGCAGGATAAAAACTTCCCCTTTTGGGAGTTCTGGAAGTGCATTTCCCCTCTGAATAAAGTGGGTAAGAATTGTACCGAAACGCTGACTTTGACGCAGGGTCAGCGCGTGCTCCTCCGCTGCCTGCTCCGCGGCAAGACTGGCTGAAGAACCATGCCCAACGATGATAAGTGATGGCCTGCTCGGCACCATTCCGATTCCCTAAATTAACGCGAAACAAAAAGAAGTCATTTCACTCATAATTTGCAACTAGATAAAACTTTTCCCTTTTATCCCCAGAAATTCCAACTCTTTAGAACATCTGGTTGAAAAGGCAGATAAACCGTGCTTTATTTTTTTCAACTGTAGAAAACACCAAAAAATAATAAGCAGTTAAGCAAAAATGTAAGGGAGAAACAAAATGATTAAAAAAACAATCATGACCGTTGCGACGGCAACCGCAATGGCCGGTTTTGCTTTCAGTGCCTCAGCCGCAGATATGGTTGATGGTCCAGAAGTGAACTGGAATTTGTCCGTTTGGGGCAAGCAGCGTGCTTTTACAGCTGGTATTGAAGCTTTGAGCGCAGCCGCAAAAGAACGTACAGGCGGTAAATTCAACATCAAAATTCACTATGGTGAAGCTCTTTCTAAATCCCGTGAGAATCTTGACGGTATTCAGCTTGGTGCTTTCCAGATGGCGATGTTCTGCTCGGCCTACCACCCTGCGAAAAACCCTACGCTGACAGGATTGGACTTGCCATTCCTGCCTTTCCCGAACTTGCGGGTTCAGGCAAAAGTGCATGATGCCTATTATTCTCATCCAGCAGTCGCGAAAGACCTTGCTCGTTGGAATGCGAAGCTATTGATGAGCGCTTTGCTGCCACAGTATGAATTTACAGGTGTCGGCGACGCGCCAAAAACACTGAAAGACTGGGAAGGCATGCGTGTTCGCGCTCTCGGCGGTATTGGCGAAGCGATGAAAAAACTCGGCGCCATTCCAACAACTGTGACAGCTTCAGAAGTGTATACATCACTTGAGCGCGGTACTGTTGAAGCTGCGTCATTCCCATTCACATATGCGCATGTGGCTTACAAGCTGACAGACGTTGGCAAATGGTACACGGCTAACTTGACACCAGGTGCTAACAACTGTCCGGTTGTAGTCAATATCCCAGCTTGGGAAGCGCTACCTGATCAGTACAAACAGCTTCTTATCGATGCTAAACCAGCTGCATATGACGCTCTTATCTCCGCCTATGAAGCAGCTGATAAGAAGAATTTCCCACTTATGAAGGAAAAAGGTCTCGTTGCTGTTACTTACTCTGATGAGGAACTGGCAGAATTCCGTAAAGTTGGCGCACAGCCAGTATGGAATGACTGGATCGAGAAAATGAATTCCGAGGGCCTGCCCGCGCAGGAACTTCTCGACCTAATCATGACAACTGCAAAGCAGTAACATCCTGATTATTATCGGGAAAGCCGGCTATCATCTGATAGTCGGCTTTTTTGGTAAGTCGTCGCATAACAATAAAAAAAGACAGCGACAAACGCAGTCGTTACCCCTCCTCACTTTTAAGGTTACGATAGATGATTACGCATTCTTCAACGCCTCAATCTCCCCCTAAAGGGGCGCTGGCCGTTTTTGATCATTGGTTCTCCAAGATCGAAAACTTCCTGAATGGCTTTTCCGCAATCGCCATTTTTGCCGTCATGCTTCTGGGTGTTTCTCAGATTTTCGGCCGTAAAATCTTTAATATGCCAATTCACGGCTACATTGACTTTATCGAACAGGGCATGGTGGTTTTTGCCTTCTTCGGTATTGCTTATTGCCAACGTCTCGGCGGCCATGTTCGCATGGACCTCTTCATGGCACGTTTCAGCGGCCGCCCTCTCTATTTCTTTGAAGGGTTGGCAACATTGGTTGGGTTGTTTGTGATTACAATTCTGATTGAAACAAGCTGGCTCCACTTCAAGCGCGCCTTTGATTTCGGCGACTCCACCATCGACATTGGCCTGCCAATTTGGCCTGCAAAACTGATCATTCCTCTAGCATTCTGTGTACTGTGGGTGCGCTTTGCGATCCAAGCCGTTGGCTTCTTCCGCCTCTTCCTCAATCCTTCTGCACCTATTGTTGCTGTCCCTGTGATTGAAGATGTTGAAGAACAGGCCCGTCACGAGATCGCCGATGCCCTCGGCGAAGAGGCTGCCGCCGAAGCGAAGTTTGATGAAACATACCGCCAAAACAAAAATAAAAGCGGAGGAGATGCGTAATGGAATTAGATCCGCTTACAACTGGCGTCATTGGAATGGGCGCCCTGATCATCATGGTTTTTCTGGGTGTTCGGGTATATATCGCAGCCACAATTGTCG
This sequence comes from Sneathiella sp., assembly GCA_017643685.1. GTDB lineage: Bacteria > Pseudomonadota > Alphaproteobacteria > Sneathiellales > Sneathiellaceae > Sneathiella. The sequence continues at coordinate 25,690 of JAEPMY010000006.1, read as the reverse complement.
GCATGATCGGTATTGTTTCAATCGTTGGATGGGCTCCTGGCACTGGGATTGTTGGCACTATCCCTCATTCTAAATCTACACTCTATTCATTGAGTGTCTTGCCAATGTTCATTCTGATCGGGTATCTGGCATTCCACGCTGGGATCACCACCGCGGCTTTTGACGCCGCAAAGAAATGGTTTGGCTGGGTTCCGGGCGGCCTTGCCGTTGCTTCCGTTTTTGCGGCCGCAGGCTTTGCTGCTGTATCGGGCGCGAGTACGGCTACTGCGGCTGTCTTTAGCCGAGTTGCCATCCCAGAAATGTTGAAAGCCGGGTACGATCGCCGTTTGGCTGCTGGGGTTGTTGCTGCGGGCGGAACGCTCGCTTCCTTGATCCCACCAAGTGCAATCCTTGTGATCTACGCCATTATCGTTGAGCAATCTGTCGGCGCTCTACTTTTGGCCGGCTTCATTCCAGGAATTGTCTCCGCGCTCATTTATGCATTTATCATTATGGGGCGCGCCTCTGTTAATCCAAAGCTTGGACCTCCGGTTCGTGGCTACACAATGTCAGACCGCATCAAGTCCTTACCAGGAACGCTGCCTATCGTGGCCGTAATTGGGATTATTTTCAGCGCTATCTATGGTGGCTGGGCAACACCGACAGAGGCTGGTGCATTGGGTGCATTCGTGGTGTTTATTCTGGCCTTGATGCATGGAATGCGAACAAAAGCTTTAAAAGATGCTCTTTTTGAGACAGCAAAACTCACAGTGATGATTTTCTCCATCATCTGGGGGGTGCTTGTATTCGTTCGCTTCCTTGGCTTCTCTGGCTTGCCTGAAGCTTTCGCAGAATGGATCTTAGGGCTGCCATTCCCGCCAACCATGATTATCGTTATGATCCTGATTGGTTACGCGATCCTTGGTATGTTCATGGATGCTATCGGCATGCTCCTTTTGACGCTGCCTGTGGTTTATCCAGCAGTGATCGGTCTTGGTTATGATCCGATTTGGTTTGGTATTATCGTCGTGAAGATGGTTGAAATCTGCCTGATCACCCCTCCAATTGGGCTGAACTGCTATGTCGTGAACGGGGTCAGGCCGGATATTCCTCTTTCGGATGTCTTCCGAGGAATTGGCCCCTTCTTTATCGCTGATGTGATCACTATTGCCCTGTTTGTGGCATTCCCATCCTTGATCTTGTGGTTACCGCAACAGATGTTGAACTAACCAAGTCAAACAATACGAAAGAGCTCGGTTTTCCGGGCTCTTTTTTTGCCCTTAGCCTTACTGTTCGGATATGCGAAACTTATACGAAAAACTTGCAATGCGCCGATTTTTAAGGCACCTTACGGCTTTATAAATAACAACAAGAATAAACGGAGTATGTAGATGGATTTCTCCCTCACTGATGAACAGGAAGCCATTCGTGAGAATGTGGCAGCACTCTGCTCTAAATTTGATGACGAATATTGGCGCAACCGAGATCAAACTGGCGAGTTTCCAGACGACTTTCACCGCGCAATGGCTGATGCCGGCTGGCTCGGGATCACGATGCCAGAAGAGTATGGAGGGGCTGGCCTAGGGGTGACAGAAGCCGCAATCATGATGCATACCGTTGCCAACTCATCAGGTGGAATGTCCGCCGCCAGTGCCATTCACATTAACATTTTTGGGCCGCACCCGATTGTGGTCTTCGGAAATGAAAATCAAAAACAACGCTGGCTACCGCCATTGATCAAAGGTGAAATTAAATCCTGTTTCGGGGTTACCGAACCGAATGCCGGTTTGAACACGACATCCATTCAAACCCGAGCCGTAAAAAATGGCGACAAGTATATCGCAAATGGCCAGAAAATGTGGACCACTACGGGACAGGAAGCAGACAAAATCATGCTACTTGCCCGGACGACCCCCAAAGAGGACTGTAAAAAGCAAACGGATGGTCTATCGCTATTCTTCACAGACCTGAACCGTGATTATTGCGATGTCCGTGTGATTGACAAAATGGGCCGCAAAGCGGTCGATTCAAACGAAATATTTATCAATGACCTTCCCATCCCTGAAGAAGACCTGATAGGCGAAGAAGGGAAGGGCTTCTATTATCTACTCCACAGCCTCAACCCTGAACGTATTTTGGTTGGCCTTGAAGGTATTGGCATTGGTCAGAATGCACTTGCCCGGGCTGCAAAATACGCGGCAGAACGCGAAGTTTTCGGTCGTCCCATTGGAATGAACCAATCTATCCAGCACCCTCTTGCGGAAAATTGGATGGAACTGGAAGCCGCGTATATGATGGCAATGAAAGCTGCTTACCTATATGACAGTGGCCAGGAATGCGGCACTTACGCAAACTCCGCCAAATATCTGGGCGGGGAGGCTGGCTTCAAAGCCTGTACACAAGCGGTCATGACACATGGCGGCGTTGGATATGCAAAAGAATTCACAGTTGAGCGGCTAATGCGCGAAGTTATGATTTGCCGGATTGCCCCGGTCAGCCCACAGCTTGTTCTATGCTATGTGGCAGAGAAAGCTCTCGGCCTTCCAAAATCCTATTAAACTTCCTGTAAAAGGTTCCGATAATGAATAACGAAAATAACGGACCTTTGAGTGGCATTAAAGTAGCGGACCTGACAACGGTGTTGTTAGGTCCTTTTGCCACTCAAATTCTTGGGGATCATGGCGCCGATGTCATCAAAATTGAAAGCCCTGAGGGGGACCTGACCCGCGACATTGGCCCTAGCAGATCCGAGCGAATGTCAACGGTATATCTCAATGCCAATCGCAACAAACGCGACCTTTGCATCAACCTGAAATCCGAAGATGGCTTGGCGGCAATGATGCAACTTTTATCCACCATGGATGTGTTTGTACACAATATGCGCCCTTCAGCTGTTGCCCGTCTTGGCCTCTCATACGAAGACGTTAAAAAGGTAAATCCGAACATTATCTATTGCGGTGCCTTTGGTTTTGATCAATCGGGTCCCTACGCCGACAAACCCGCATATGATGATATGATCCAAGGCGTCAGCGGCATTTCGGCAACGCAATCGGAAGTCGTTGGCAAGCCGAGCTATATCCCAACAGTCTTAGCCGATAAAGCAACTGGTCTCACCCTCGTCTATGCCATCACCATGGCTCTTTTCCATCGGGAGCGAACAGGTGAAGGCCAAGAGGTTACTGTGCCCATGTATGAAACCATGGTCCAGTTTCACATGTTGGAACATTTATATGGTCTGAATTTTGAACCTCCGATTGGGAAAGCTGGCTACCCCCGGGCTATGTCCCCAAACAAGCGACCCTATATGGCAAGCGACGGGAAGATGATCGGCGCCCTTCCTTACACAGACAAACAATGGCGCACCTTTTTCGGTCTGGCACAGCGCTCAGAGCTCGCGGATGATCCTCGCTTTAACAGCATTCCTGCCCGCCTTGCCAACATTACAGAGCTATATGGCATCTTAGCCGATATCATCGCCACCAAACCAGCAGCAGTTTGGTTGGAACTTCTAGAGAACGCCAGCATCCCGCACGTCCCGATAAACAGCCCAGAAGATCTGGTAACAGACCCTCATCTTGTCGCAACAGGGTTCTGGAAAGAAATCGACCACCCAACAGAAGGTAAGCTTCGCTATACAGGCATTCCCACCGGCTTCTCGAAATCTCCCGGCCGTATTAGACAACACGCTCCATCCTTGGGAGAGCATTCCGTAGAAGTCTTGAGAGAGGCAGGCGTTGATGAAAAAACAATTGCTGACTTACTTCAGAAAAATGTCATAATGCAAGGAGCAAAAAAATAATAAAAAACTAAAAGGGGGAGGTCCTAAATGCATATCAGGGACTTTGCCAAATCGCGGCCGGATCAGGCCGCGGTTATCATGGCATCAACAGGCGAAACCATCTCATACAAAGAACTGGACGAGCGCTCCAACCGCGTTGCTCAATATTTCAGGAAACTCGGCCTGAAAGTAGGTGATCACATCGCTTTTCTTTTGGAAAACAATAATCGTTTCCATGAGCTGCTGTGGGGTGCACAGCGCGCGGGCCTGTATTACACCGCCATTTCCTCTCGTCTTTCCGCAGAAGAAGCGGCCTATATTGTCAACGACTGCGGGGCACAGCTCTTCATTACCTCTGACTACAAACGAGAACTTGCAAGAGATATACTACCCCACATTCCAAATACCAAAACCCGCTTGCTAATGGGTGGCGAACTGGATGGCTACCTCTCTTATGAAGCGGAAATCGGCGCTATGCCTTCGGAGCCTCTTTTAGATGAATGCGAGGGCACAGACATGCTGTATTCATCAGGAACAACAGGTAAACCAAAAGGTGTGAAACCCACCGAAATTGGAAATCCTATCGGGGCAGATGATAACCTGTATAACGTCCTTCGCGGTCTATACGGTTTTGATGACACAGTCATTTATCTCTCCCCGGCCCCGCTCTATCATGCAGCACCTCTTCGCTACAATATGCGGGTGCAGAGATTTGGCGGGACAGTCGTTGTAATGGATCATTTTGATCCAGAATGGTATCTGCAGCTAGTTGAAAAATATCAGATTACCCATAGTCAGCTTGTCCCCACCATGTTTGTACGCATGCTAAAACTGCCTGAGGAAGTGCGCCTCAAATATGATGTTAGTAGCCTTAAATTTGCGATCCACGCCGCGGCTCCCTGCCCCATCGAAGTAAAAAAGCAGATGTTCGCGTGGTGGGGACCTATTCTATTTGAATATTATGGCGGAACAGAGGGGAATGGATACTGCTCCATCTCACCAGAAGAATGGCTAAATCATCCGGGGAGTGTCGGCAAGCCGGTAATTGGAAACCTTCATATCGTGGATGAAGATGGCACTGAGCTCCCAACCGGTGAAACTGGTGTAATTTACTATTCTGACGGCAAGGACTTTGTCTATCACAACGATCCTGAGCGAACGAAGGAAAGCTATAACGACAAAGGGTGGAGCACCCTTGGAGATGTCGGCCGGATTGATGACGATGGCTTTCTATATCTGACAGACCGCAAAAGCTTCATGATTATTTCTGGCGGCGTAAACATTTACCCACAGGAAGTTGAAGATCTATTAGTCACACATCCGAAAGTTTTTGACGTTGCTGTTTTTGGCATTCCCAATGCTGATTTTGGTGAGGAAGTGAAAGCCGTGATTCAGCCTATGGATATGAAACAGGCCCAAAATGGACTTGCTGACGAACTGATCCAATTCTGCCGCGATCACATCAGTCACATCAAATGCCCCAAGAGTATTGATTTCACAGAAGAACTACCAAGGCATCCAACCGGTAAACTCTATAAACGTTTACTTCGGGACAAATATTGGGAAGGGCATGACAGCCGAATAATCTGAGGAAAAGGTGCGGACTTCTCCGCACCTTTTTTTAATTAAGACGCCAGTTTTGTAACCGCTGATATGCCTGCCAAGGTATTCAGCATCTGCACCGCAGCAGAGGCTGCTTCGGCCCCTTTAGTCACAAAGTGATCACGGTAGAAATCCATGTGCGCCGGAACTTCTTGGAAATTATGTGGTGTCAGTACAACGGACAGCACTGTAACACCCGTATCAAGCTGCACACGCATCATCCCATCCAGAACTGTCCGCGCAACAAAATCGTGACGGTAAATACCACCGTCCACAATCAGCCCTGTCGCCATGATCAAATCATAGCCACCGGTCTCTGCTAGTTTCTGGGACATAAGTGGGATTTCGAGCGACCCAGGCACATCAATTACATCAACCTTACCCTTATCCAATCCAGCATCTTCCATCTCTTTAATAAAAGACTTAGTTGCCTGGGACACAATATCCGTGTGCCAGTTAGCTTGAATAACAGCAATTTTGCGGGTTGAGTTTTTGACCTGCGGCAGGAGACTTGTTTGTTTTTCTGTTGTCATCTTATTTGCCTTGTTATTAGTTTCATCAAAAACTCAAGGCAAGACAGACGAGCATAGCCGTGACGCGCACAGGCTTCCCGTTAGCTGTTCTCTTCCATCCGGACTATGACCGTCGGCTCTGGAGTTGCACCAGATCTGCTGACCCTACTTTCGCAGGCGCTCGCGGGCTTAGCAAAATACCTTACCGCCGGTAGGGACTTTCACCCTGCCCTGAGAACATTGGTTCATATTCGAACACAATATCAATTTTATATGTATAGATTGATGATTATATTTGCAAGATGCTAGGAGAGTGCCGCCCGCAAATCAGCAAGGCTAATTGGCTTCGTATAGCTTTGAACTTCTGAAAGTCCGCGAGCACTCCCAATAGTTTTTGCAAAATCTACATAGTGAGGATTATAGCCGGTCACAACCATTATACGGGAAGTGCAATCCTGCTCGGCCAACCAGTTAACCAACTCAATTCCCTCGACGCCCGGCATGACCATATCAAGAATGATAACGGTTGGATCAAATTCCGTGTAGGTATCCTTAAACACCTCGGCATCATCTGTTACGCGGACTTCGTAACCCATGCCTTCAGCAACTTGTCTGACGAAATCAGCAAACATTTTTTCGTCATCGATAATTAATGCGCGTTTTTCACTCATTGCTTAACACGGTTTCTTTATTTAATTTCAAACGAATACATAACCCAGCATATGAGAATATCATACATGGTTGAAACAGATTTTACAAAAATTGTGCAGGAAGCAATCCTTTATAATCAATTGGAGCGATATTTTTCTCCGAAGGGCGAGGAATTTGACAAAATTGAAAGCCATTTCGAGCTCGCCCCTGACACCAACGAAATTGAAAAAGACATCGCCTCAGCAGGGGGCCTAAAACTCTCTCACGCGCAGCGTAGGATGCTTATGCTTCTTGTTGCCTTATGGGAAGGAAATGAGGCAGATCGTATCTTTTCCGAGGGCCTCGGCACACTCGGCAAGCTGATTCATTCCATGGATCGAAACAATCGGGAACTTGCTGCAGACCTAATTGTCACCTATCCAGGGTGGGGGAAAGTTTGATACAAACCATTCGTCCGAAATTAAAGTAGGGCACCGTTACATATTTGCAATTATCGGACACAAAAATATGTCAATGTAATCATAGTTCCCAATGATAGTTCGAGTTTAACCACATTTATTCAGTAAAATAAGAATCAAATATGTGTAATTGCGAGGGACAATAAAACATGATGGACTGGAATAAGCTTTTGTCCACAAAACGGTATGGGCAAGACATGCTTGAGCCTATTACTGATAGCCGTAGTCCCTTTCACAAAGATCAGGACCGTATTGTCTTCTCATCTGCTTTTCGCCGGCTTCAGGACAAAACTCAAGTCCATTCAATGGCGGAAAACGATTACGTTAGAACCAGGCTGACCCATTCTATGGAGGTTGCCTCCGTTGGCCGCTCTTTAGGAGCGAATGCAGGGCAGATGATCATTGATCGCCATATGAGGAACACGGATTTCAGCGCCGCGGAATTTGGTCATATTGTATCCGCGGCTTGCCTTGCTCACGATATAGGCAATCCCCCTTTTGGCCATTTTGGTGAAGAAACCATTCGCCATTGGTTTAAAACCGGTCCGTTAGCAAGGAGAGAACTGGCACCTCTTACGGAGACAGAACAGCAAGATTTCTTAAAGTTTGAAGGCAATGCTCAAGGCTTTCGCATTCTGACACGCCTGCAAAACTGGCGAAATGATGGAGGATTACGTCTCACCTACGCCACTTTGGGAACCTTTATGAAATACCCACGGGCCTCAGTCATTTCAAATCCCATTGAAGATGATAAGGCAGCTAAAAAATTCGGCATTATGCAATCTGAAACGGATTTCTTCCGTGAAATAGCGTCCGAAATCGGACTTCTCCGTCGTGATCATGAAGATTATTGGTGCCGTCATCCGCTAACCTATCTTGTGGAAGCAGCAGACGATATTTGTTATCTGGTTGTTGATATTGAAGATGGCTTCAAACTTGGGCGTCTTGAGTTTGCCGAGACCGAAGCACTAATGCTTGAAATCTTGGGCAGTCCGCCAAACCGTTATGGTGAGCTTGAAGATAAGTCAGAGAAAATATCTTACCTTCGGGCAAAATGTATCGGACATCTGATCGGTGAAATTTCGACAATCTTTGCAGATAACGAAGCCGCCATCTTAGATGGAAAATATAAAGGTGATCTTCTTCAGCACTCCAAAAGCGCTTCTGTCTTCTCCCAAATAGAAGAACTCTGCCGAACCAGTATCTTTAGCCATCCCGAACGTGTCGAAGCAGAACTGAGAGGTTCTGAGATCCTAACTGCAATGCTAGATGCTTTCTACACTGCGAACCTGGAGTGGGAGGACAAATTTAAAACTGGAAGTGACCCCGCGCCCAGATCCTCGGTCTTAATGAACCTTTTTCCTCAAGCTCAAAATGAACGAAAAGAGCGCTACGATTGGCTGTTGGACATCACAGATTTCGTGTCAGGTATGACGGATAGCTTTGCTGTGAGGCAGTTTAAAGATCTAAAGGGGATCAGCTAAAAAATATTGGTATTAATTCTTTTTTCATAATACCGAGCCATTATATTAGATACATTCTAATTATCGCTCCAATGGTTCTAAATTATGGCATTAGACAGGTTTAAGCTCGACACTCATGACGTCTCTGTATTTATGTCGCAACCAACGACAGAGCGCCAGTTTGCGGCTCGGTCTTTCGCTCATAACTTTTTGAAATCAAATAAAAATACAAAAACTAAGAACCTATACCATAAACTTTTGCAAATGTGCCTAAGTGACCGAGATACCTCTATACAGGAAGAAGTCTCTAGTCGCATTTTTCAATCTCCAAATCTACCACGAGATATTGCTGTTCAGATTGTTATCAATAAACTCGCATCAGCAGATTGGCTCCTCGAGAATTATTCCCTGTTCGAAGAACAAGATTTGCTAGCCATTTTACTATCTGGTGGCTGCAAGGAGTATGAACAAATCGCTCGGCGACCTGATGTGACGCCTCTGATATTTGATTACATTTCTCAATATGGCTGCGTAGATGCGGTTTCTGACCTCATACGAAACACTTCCAGTCGACTGAGTGTGAAAGGTACTCAATCAATAATCAGTCGTTTTGCAGACAACCACACTGTTCTAAAAACATTATATAATAGATCAGACTTACCCATTGAATATACCGATCAGGCTCACGCTTCAGATCAAACCCAAGTTCATGTTTTAATGGGCAGACAACCCTCGCCCCAAACCAACTTATGCTCAGGTGTAAACGTGAGAGAACGTGAACAGGAACTTGTTGATAAATTAAGTTCTAATTGGTCGATATCGCGAAAACGCGATGCGTCATCACAGCTTTTTGAAGATGGAAGGCTGACATATTCCTTACTGTACCGAAAGCTGTTGGACGCCGATGTTGATTTTTTCATCATCGGACTTTCAATCAAAAGTAAATTCCCGGAAAGTTCAATCAGAGCGTCAGTTCGGAATATGGATTTCATAGGATTAAAAGAAGCTTTCCGCAAAGCGGGCATCCCTCCGCACCTTCAGCCTGCGGTTAAAACGGTCATTAAACTCCTACAAAACAAGGGTAAACTTAGCAGCAACCAAAAGCTCAGACTAAAGCATCATGCTCTTGACGAGATGAAAGGCATTTATCATCTCAGCACCTCCAAATCCCCAGAGGATTTGTTGGCACAGTTACTGCCTACAACCACCCAAAAAAAACTAAACTAGAACGATAATTCAATAATTATTTTTCTTCTATACAGCTAATAATTGCATCTGTAACTTTTTGCGACCAAACATAATAATTTTCTTAATTGGCTTTACAAAACTCCACAAAACAGAGCCAGAGAGCAACAAGATGCGCGCTTTAATCGCCGACAAACAGGATCTGTTTAGACAGAGCCTAAAGATCGTATTGTCGGAAGTAGTCTCTACGCCAATAACCATCTTTGAGGCGGGGTGCGCCAAATCTTTCCTTGCCAGTTTAAGAAAAGAAAAAATCAGTCTAATTCTGCTTGGAACTAATATCTGCTTCAAAGAAATTGCTGAAAAGTGCGAGTATGAACAGATCAGGTTATATCAACCACACACACCGGTTCTCCTTATTGAAGACCAGCGTCATCCGCAATCCAACCAGACGCCTGACTGTTATCCTGTCGAAGGGGTGATCCATAAGACGTTTGCCATATCCTCCTACAAAAAAGCTATTTCGCAATTGCTGAGCGGAGGGAGATATTTCCCCTCTCAGGCTCAAACTGTGTCTAGCATCATACCTAAGGAAAATGGCGAACTTTCCAAGCTGACCCCCAGGCAAAGAGAAGTGCTGACTCTTTTGGCCCAAGGAAAAAGTAACAAAGCGATTGCCGAGATACTGAATCTGTCGGAAGGTACCGTCAAAGTGCGCGTTACGGCGATATTCAGGGTCTTTAGTGTTCGCAACAGAACACAAGCGATGCTGCTCGCCCAGAAAATGATCAAATAGTAAGTCGATTTATGCGCATGGACTTTTGACTGCCTTCTTGCCACTATAATCAAAAAAATGGAGGCAGCATGTCAGTTCTAATCGAGTATTTCGGAGGCTTATCATCTCCCTGGACATATCTGGGGCACGAGAGACTTGTCCAAATAGCAGAAGAAGCCGGTGCGAACATTGAATTTAAACTGGTTGATCTGCCAAAAGTTTTTTCCCATACAGGCGGACTGCCTCTTGATAAACGCCCACCTGCGCGGCGGGCATATCGTATGCAAGAACTTATTCGCTGGCGGGAAGCAACAGGCGTCCCCTTACATTTAGAGCCAAAATTCTTCCCTGTACCGCACACAAAAGCGGCACTAACTGTTATTGCAGCCCAGTCTGAGGGCGATAATGGACTAGATCTAGGACTTGCCTATATGCAAGCTGTTTGGATGCATAACCTAGATATCAACGACACTGATACTGTGATTAAAGTCGCAACTGATCGAGGGTTTGAAGGGGCGCGACTTTTTGAAAAGGGTCACAGTAAGGAAATACTTGACCAATATGACACATATACGGATCAAGCCATTGAAAAGGGCGTTTTCGGAGCCCCAACCTATGTCATCGGGGATGACATCTATTGGGGACAAGACAGATTGGACTTCGTCGACAAGAAACTAAAAAGAAGTTAGAGGGAACTGACCAAATGACATTGGATCCGCAGGCGAAATTCGTCTTAGACATTGCGATAAAAAATAAAGTCCCACCCTTGGATAGCATGAGCGCGACTGATGCAAAAAAAGCTTATGAGGCTCGGGCGCAGAAGATGTGCCTTAAGGACTTATCAATTGGCTCCTCGGAAGATTTCGAAATCCCCGGAAGTGAAAGTAGCATTCCTGTCCGTTTATATAAGCCGATTGACGGCGGTGAAGATCTTCCCGTTGTGGTATATTACCATGGTGGCGGTTGGGTAATAGGTAGCCGTGACAGCCATGATGCACTCTGCCGCCAAATCAGCAATGAAGGCCCCTTTATAGTGCTGTCAGTTGATTACAGAATGGGCCCCGAGCATGCCTTTCCTGCGGCACCAACTGACGCATTCGACGCCTACAAATGGACAATTGAAAATATCCAAAACCATAGTGGAAACGCAAAGAAAGTTGCCGTTGCCGGAGATAGCGCAGGCGGGAACTTAAGTGCAGTTGTCAGTATAATGGCACGAGACTTAGGGATCCAACCACCAGCTTTTCAGTGGTTAATCTATCCCGCTACCGACGCCCATATGATAACAGACAGCCACAAAGAACTAAGCGAAGGCTACTTCCTCACCAAAGACTTAATGAACTGGTTCCAAGGTCATTACCTTCAAAATGAAGGTGATCGGGACGATTGGCGTGTTTCACCACTAAGATCGGAAAGTCTTGCGGATCTCCCACCTGCATTGATCCAAACCGCTGGCTTTGACCCCCTAAAAGATGAAGGCGTCCTTTATGGAGAGCGTATGAATAAGGAAGGCTCCTCGGCAAGCCATACAGAATATCCCGACATGATACATGGCTTCATCAATCTGGGCGGTGTGATCGATCAAGCCAATGTGGCCGTCGCAGAAGGGGTAGAAGCATTAAATGCTGCCTTTGGAAGGTAAGCCTCATAACAAGACACAAAAAAGGGGCCTTACGGCCCCTTTTCAATTCGGCAAACGACCTGATTAACGCCAGCCAACCCGATCGAAAATTTTCACAGCATCAACTTGCTTATCCGCCACTTTGTTCAGGCCGATAGTGTCGAATTTATGCTGCCCCCAGGCCTCAACAGTACCATCCAACTTAACACCCGGTTTCACTGGATATTCATAGTTAGAAGAGGCATAGAAGCTCTGAGCTTTTTCATCTGACAGAAACTCAATCAATTTAATCGCAGCTTCTTTATTCTTTGCAGATTTTGTTACCGCCGCACCTGAGATATTCACGTGCGCGCCACGACCATCCTGATTAGGCCAGAACATTTCTGTCTTAGCAGCGGCTTCTTTCTGAACGTCATCTTTAGCATTCTGCATTTTACCGTAATAGTAAGTGTTACCAATTGCGATATCGCACTCACCTGCAGCAACTGCTTTAATCTGGTCCCGGTCACCGCCCTGAGGTTTGCGGGCAAGATTGTCTTTAATGCCGGCAGCCCATTTTTCGGCTTCTTCTGCACCGTGATGAGCAATCATGGAAGCCATCAAAGACTGATTATAAACGTTGGATGAAGAGCGAACACAAATTCGGCCTTTCCATTTTGGATCTGCCAAATCTTCATATGTAGACAGCTCAGATGCTTTCACCCGATCTTTCGCGAAGAAAACGATACGGCTACGAACTGTCAGGCCATACCATACGCCTTCAGCATCGCGATACTGAGTTGGAATATTTTCTTCCAGTTTATCAGAGGACACGGCTTGCAATACACCCGCTTCTTTATGAGCTTGCAGACGGCTGATATCTGTTGTCAGGATCGCATCAGCCGGACTATTCATCCCCTCAGATTTCAAACGTTGCAGCATGCCCTTTTTGGCAAACACAACATTTACTTTAATGCCGGTTTCTTTCTGGAATTCATCCAAAATAGGACGAATCAGGTTTTCTTGACGATAAGAATACAGATTAACTTCTTCAGCTTGAGCTACTGTTGTGCCTGCGACCGCAGACATCAGAGCAGTTGCAGTCAAAATACCAAATGAAACGCGCATATCAGTCCCTTTTTATGCGAATGATTATCAAATTCAGCATATAGCACCTCAAACCAACAAAAGCAAATCGTTACGATAATCATTCGCAAATACTTAATAAAAAAAGAGGCGCCCTTCCGCACCCCTTCTTAGAATCCAAATCAGATGTGCTTAAGCGGCAAGCACAGCATCAGTAGATATAAATTCTTTGTTCAAATCATGGGCGACAGCCTCATTGGTCAATTTCCCATGATGAACATTGAGACCTTCTCGTAAATAACGATCATCCAGCAACGCTTGCTTGTAGCCTTTATTGGCAAGAGCAAGAGTAAACGGCATTGTCGCATTGTTAAGAGCAAAGGTAGACGTTCGAGCGACGCCACCCGGCATGTTGGCTACACAGTAGTGAACGACATCATCGACATTATAAGTCGGCTCCAGATGTGTTGTCGCACGGGATGTTTCAAAGCATCCACCCTGATCAATAGCCACGTCCACGACCACAGAACCTGCTTTCATCTTTTTCAGATGATCCTTACGCACCAATTTCGGAGCCGCTGCACCTGGGATAAGGACTGCGCCAATAACCAGATCAGCATTGGTCACATATTCTTCAACAGTCTCATTGTTGGAGTAGATGGTTTTAAGTTGCGGTCCATACAGGCCATCCAATTCTGCAAGACGAGGCAAGGAGCGGTCAAGAACGGTGACATTTGCGCCCATTCCCATCGCCATCCGGGCGGCATTAACGCCCACAACACCACCGCCCAACACCACAACATTCGCAGCGGGAACGCCAGGCACACCACCAAGAAGAATACCTTCACCGCCTTGACGCATTTCAAGGCAATGAGCACCGGCTTGAATGGACATGCGACCGGCAACTTCACTCATCGGCGCCAAAAGCGGAAGGCCACCGCGCGGACTTGTTACTGTTTCGTAGGCAATAGCCACACAGCCAGATTTCAAAAGACCTTCAGCTTGCTGAGGATCCGGAGCCAGATGCAAATATGTAAAGAGGATCTGCCCCTCCTGCAGCATCGCACATTCCTGTGGCTGCGGTTCTTTCACTTTTACAATCATGTCAGCAGAAGCAAAGATCTCTTCTGCTGTATCAATGATCTGGGCACCGGCCGCGACGTAAAGATCGTCAGTCAGACCAATTTTTGCGCCGCCGTTTCTTTGAACCATTACCTGATGCCCATGGGCAACGGCTTCTCGAACGGCGGCTGGAGTCATTCCGATGCGGGACTCCAGTGTTTTAATCTCTGCGGGAACACCAATTAGCATTTTAAAATAACCTTTTTCCAAATATTGGGGATTAGTCCAAGCTGTTCAGAACATCGCGCAATGTATCGACGATCTGATCAATTTGAGATTTCTCGATAATAAGTGGTGGAGACAGGGCGATAATGTCGCCTGTTGTCCGGATTAAGACACCTTTCTCGTAGGCCTTCAGGAAAGCTTCGAAAGCTCGAGCTGTTGGCTTACCTTCAATAGACTGCAGCTCGATCGCCCCGATCAGGCCCAGATTTCGAATATCAATCACATGCTTGCAGTCTTTGAGAGAATGCATCGCCTCTTCCCAATATGGCGCAAGATCATTTGCCCGATTGAAAAGATCTTCTTCCTGATAAATGTCCAGTGTTGCAAGAGCTGCAGCCGCCGCAACTGGATGACCGGAATATGTATACCCATGGAACAGCTCAATCATGTTTTCTGGGCCGTTCATAAAGGTATTATAAATCTCAGCGGAGCAAATAACCGCTCCCATTGGGATCGTCCCGCTGGTAAGACCTTTAGCGGTTGTGATCATGTCTGGCTTAACATCGAAATATTCGGTTGCAAAGGACGCCCCTAGACGACCAAAACCTGTAATCACCTCATCAAAGATCAGCAAGATACCATGCTTATCACAAATCTGACGGAGGCGCTGCAAGTATCCTTTTGGCGGCAAGATAACACCAGTTGAACCCGCAATCGGCTCAACGATTACGGCGGCAATCGTAGACGCGTCGTGCAGTGTTACGATCCGCTCCAGCTCATCTGCTAAATCCGCGCCGTGTTCAGGGATGCCGCGGCTGAATGAGTTTTTCTCCGGCAAATGCGTATGCGGCATATGATCAACACCAGCCAATAATGTTCCGAAGTTTTTACGGTTAGCAACAATACCGCCCACAGAAATACCACCAAAGCCAACACCGTGGTAACCTCGCTCACGTCCGATCAGGCGGGTCCGCGCGCCATCACCTTTTGCCCGGTGATAAGCCAGCGCAATTTTAAGCGCAGTATCAACAGATTCAGATCCAGAGTTTGTAAAGAACACATGGTCCAAACCATTTGGTAACATGGCTGAAACACGAGCAGCCAGTTCGAACACAGTTGGGTGCCCCATCTGAAATGCCGGCGCATAGTCAAGCTGACGAATTTGGCTACTTACCGCCTCAACAATTTTATCGCGGCTATGACCAGCGTTACAACACCACAAGCCTGCAGTTCCATCCAGAACCTGCTTTCCCTCTGCATTTGTATAGTGCATACCTTTTGCACTCACCAGCATACGTGGATTGGATTTGAATTGACGGTTAGCCGTAAACGGCATCCAGAAAGCATCCAGATTGTTCGCCGCGCTTGATGTAGAATTGCTCATTACATACTCCCAGAAATGATTTTTTTGACCGTACCAAGGCGAGTAAACTGTACAAGCATATTTTTTCACCCCTGTTTTCTGCGCTTTTCAAAAGACAGGGATGATGACTTTGATTAATATATTAATCACTATTTTTGAATCAGTTTTTTCGGATATACAGCAATGGATATCAATATTGGATCGCGCTTACGATCTTTACGAGCTAGATACGGTCTATCTCAAAGGGAACTCGCAGATCGCGCAGGTATCACCAGCGGCACAATATCCATGATCGAGCAGAATAAAATCAGCCCATCCGTTGGTTCGCTGAAGAAGGTGCTAGACGGCTTCCCGGTTGCCCTTTCTGAATTCTTCGCAAATGATTTCTCAGCCAACCGAAAAATCTTTTTCACAGCGCCTGAACTTGCCAGCATCTCAGAGGGGAAGATTGAATATAAGCAGGTTGGCCGCGATTTAACTGGAAAAGCATTGCAGGTATTACACGAAACCTACAAACCCGGCGCAGATACCGGGCGTAGCATGCTCTCCCATGAAGGGGAGGAAGCAGGGGTAGTGGTAAAAGGCAAACTGGAAGTCACAGTTGGAGCCGAGCGAAAAATTTTGAAAACAGGTGATGCCTTCTATTTTGAAAGCCACCACCCACATCGTTTCCGCTGTATCGGTGATGAAGACGCCGTCGTCGTCAGCGCGTGCACCCCGCCAAGCTTTTAACTTTTTGCTTTGGCGCCAACCGCTTCATCAAGGCTTTTATATCCATCTTCACGCAGCTTTTTCGCAAGACCGCGCGCCATGTGATATGCAAGGTAAGGCCCTTCATAAACCATGGCCGAGTAGAACTGGATAAGAGAGGCCCCAGCCCTGATCCGCTCATACGCGTCATCAGCGTCCGCAATACCGCCCACGCCCAACAAAGGGATTTTCCCATCGGTAAGCTTATACATATCCCGAAGCGCTTCGGTCGCCAGCTTCTTGAGTGGCTTACCACTAAGCCCACCCATTTCATTTTTGTGAGCGCTTTTCAAACTATCCGGGCGCGTGATGGTCGTATTACTGACGATCAGCCCATCTAGCCCTGAAGAACTGGCAACGGCGGCAATATCTTCTTTGTCCTCATCGGTCAGATCAGGCGCAATTTTCAGCAATAGCGGAATTTTCTGCTCTCTCTCCCGCGGCAAGATAGCTCTCGCCTCCATCAAACGGCCGAGCAAATCTTCTAACTCCCCACGCCCTTGCAAGGCCCGAAGCCCTGGCGTATTTGGAGAGGAAATATTCACAGTCACATAATCTGCATAGGGGCTAAGGGCCCCAAGTCCCTTCACATAATCGGCAATGCGATCATCACTCGTTTTGTTGGCACCAAGATTTGCTCCAACCACACCGTTTCGGCGGGGTGCCGCAAAGTTTTTTACAGCGGCCTGAAGTCCCCGGTTATTGAACCCAAGACGATTGATAACAGCCTTATCTTCTTCAAGTCGGAAGATACGGGGTTTCGGATTTCCATCCTGAGGGCGCGGCGTCACACTACCAGCCTCCACAAACCCAAAGCCAAGCCCTAACAATGCGTCGAGTACATCGCCATTTTTATCGAACCCGGCAGACAAACCGATCGGGTTTGGGAAGTCAATTCCAAACCGTTTACAGTTCAGGATCGGATCAATATCCGCCGGAACCATTTTCATCAATCCAGATTTAAGACCTGCAATTGAGACACCATGCGCCTTCTCTGGGTCGAGCATAAAAAGAGCACGAGATAGTTTTTTATACATCGGCGTCCCTAGTCCAGCTCTGGGAAAACATGCAATCCGTCGTCACCAAGCGGCAAAGGAACAGCTTTATCCACTTTGCTCACGTCTAGCGGTGCATATAGGTGCGGAAAGAGAATACCACCGCGGGCAGGCTCCCACTTGATATCGTTCCCAAAATTTTCAGCCGTTACGCATAAAAGAACAAGCCCTTCAACACCCTTACGATGCTTGGCTGCACTCTCAACAACTGTCTCTGCAGTGGAGAAGTGCATGTAGCCATCGGCCTTATCCATAGGGGTGCCGTAGTAAAACCCTTCTGCCTTGGCGGCTTGCCAGTCGGCACCATTTGCCATGTGGTAAATTGTCGTCATATGATCCTCAGATTCATCGTTGCCGCAACCTATCCCATCATCCGGCCTTTGAACAGACCTTACCCTCACAGGGAGTTGGCTTGCGGAACAAAGTCATTATCTGATATGGGTTATAATCAAACATTTTAATCGGCTACTGACAGGAATTTTTAAAATGGCTGGTGTCTATTTTTATGACGGCAAATGGTATAATGAAAACCCAAGGTTAATTGGGCCTGAGGATCATGCTTTTTGGATGTCTTCCTCCGTATTTGATGGAGCCCGCTCCTTCCAAGGTATGGCTCCGGACCTAGAGCCTCATTGCGCTCGGCTAGGTCGCTCTGCCACTGCTCTTGGTATGACGCCGACAATGGAAACAGGTGAAATTGTCGAACTTTGTAAAACAGCTATCAAAAAAATGCCGAAAGAGTCAGAGCTGTATATTCGCCCCATGTATTTTGCGCGCGGTGGCTTTATTGATCCAGATCCAGAAAGCACAGATTTCGTGCTGGCAGTATATGACAGCCCGATGCCGGAAAATACGGGCTTCAGCGCTCAATTCTCTCCTCTTCGCCGCCCTGCAAGCGACATGGCTCCAACCGATGCAAAAGCGTCCTGCTTGTATCCAAACTCTGGCCGCGCGATGGCTATTGCTCGCCAGAACGGGTTCGACAATGCCATCCTGATGGATTCCAATAATAACGTTGCAGAATTCGCCACATCCAATATTTGGGCTGTAAAAGACGGTGTTGCCTTTACACCTGCTGCAAATGGATGCTTCCTTGCAGGTATTACACGTGCGCGCGTCAAAACATTGGCGGAGCAAGCCGGCATCGAAGTTGTCGAAACTTACATGAGTAAAGGCGATATTCTGAACGCTGATGAAGTCTTTAACAGTGGCAACTACGGCAAGGTAATGTCTGTCACACGTGTTGATGACAAAGAGTTCCAGCCAGGACCAGTCGCTTCCAAACTCCGCGACATGTATATGGATTTCTCTAAAGCCAGCCAGATTTTCTAAGTTGAAGCACATAAACACAAAAAAGGCCGCGAAATTCGCGGCCTTTTTTATTTAGAATGATACGCTGGTTAATCTTTTGCGAGATCTTCGCCAGCCAGAACGCGCTCGATCAGCGCAATACTTTCCTTCACACCGTAAAGAGCAATGAAAGACCCCATGCGCGGACCTTGAGACTGCCCCAACAGTGTTTCGTACAATGCCTTAAACCAGTCGCGTAAGTTTTCAAACTCATGTTCTTTGCCCACAGTGAAAACCATTGTTTGCAAATCACCTGCTTCAGCAGTTTGATCCACATCTTTCAGCATATCCACCAATTGCTGCATGGCTGCTTTTTCTTGATCATTAGGCAGACGATACTTTTTATGCGGCTTCACAAAGTCATTGTAGTAAGAAATCGCATACCCAACCAGATTATCCAATTCAGGGTTATTTTCTGGCGTCGCCCCATCGGCATAACGAGTAATAAAGCCCCACAGAACGGATTTTTCATCCGGGTTCACAACTGCCGCCAGATTTAGCAGCATTCCAAATGAAATTGGCATATTCGCAGCTGGCGGATTACCATTATGCAGGTGCCAAACTGGGTTACCAAACTGCTGCTTGGCTTCCTGCTCAGGGAACTTCTCCAGGAACGTATAATATTCATCTACCGCTTTGGGGATCACGTCAAAATAGAGACGCTTCGCCTTCTTCGGATTCTGATACATGTAAAGCGCAAGACTCTCAGGAGAAGCATAAGTCAGCCATTCCTCGATGCTGATCCCATTCCCTTTGGATTTGGAGATCTTCTTGCCTTCCTGATCCAAAAACAGCTCGTAATTAAAGCCTTCAGGGGGGCGCTTACCTAGAATGCGGACGATTTTACTGGATAGGGTCACACTATCGATCAGGTCCTTACCCGCCATTTCATAGTCAACCTCCAGCGCATGCCACCGCATGGCCCAGTCAACTTTCCATTGCAGCTTACAATGGCCGCCCGTCACCGGAACGGTAACTTCTTCACCGCTCTCCGGATCGTTATAAGTCACCGTCGCCGCGTCGAGATCACGGGCGATGATTGGAACCTGCAGCACCTTGCCTGTCTTCGGACATACAGGCAGGAACGGTGAATAAGTTGCCTGACGCTCCTCTCCCAAAGTTGGAAGGATGACATTGATCACCTGATCATATTTTTCCAAAACCAGCTTCAGTGTCTCGTCGAATTCGCCGGATTTGTAACATTCCGTTGCGGATTTAAATTCATAATCAAATCCGAACTGATCAAGAAACTTCACAAGGCGCGCGTTGTTATGCTCACCGAAGCTATTGTGCGTTCCAAAAGGATCCGGCACTGCTGTCAGCGGCTTATCCAGATTTTCAGCAAGCAATTCTTTATTTGGGACATTGTCCGGCACCTTGCGCAGGCCGTCCATGTCATCAGAAAAAGCCACCAGCTTCACAGGAAGATCAGACAGCTTTTTAAAGGCATTCATAACCCAAGTGGTCCGCGCCACCTCACCGAATGTTCCCAGATGCGGCAGACCTGATGGCCCATAACCGGTTTCAAACAGAACATAACCCTTGGCAGGCGCTTCCTTCGCATATCGATCTGCAAGTTTCTTCGCCTCGGCGAACGCCCAGGAGTTGCTAGATAACGCGATTTCAGCTTCCGATGACATTTTTACTCTCCATAATTTGTCGTCGGCGGAATTTAGGCGTACAAAGTGAGCGCGTCAACGACACCTTAAGTAAAACAGCCGTGAATATGGAAGAAAACGTACCAGAGACAGAAACAGATCACAGCGGGGGGCTCATTCGGCTGCCCGACGCCCCTGTTTTGGTTGTCTCCGGTAGCGGTGCAATCTGGTTGACCAGTGATGGAGAAATCGTTGAAGAATCGCTGGAGCAAGCGGCACGTTCCGTTTCAAACATCCCCCCCCTTGTGGTGCACCGATTAGCAACCGCCCGCAAATTGGGCATTAATCCGTTCACAGCACTGGATATTCTGGAGCTTTTTGCATTTGCCCGCCCTGCCACAAGCTGCCTACCAACCCCCCGAGGGCTCGCCCGCGCAATGGGCATGGATGAGCCTCGCTCTCCTGAGGATCAGGCGTTTGCGTTATATGAAATAATGAACGCCCTGCTCGAAGGGCTCGTTAAGCTCCCTGTAGATCATAGAAAATCAGCTGCGCGCATTGCTATGACCATGGGTCAAGCCGGGTGGAATTGGGCCCCGACGGTTCTGGCCGCGACGGGGCTTCCTGAAGGCTCCGGCCCATTCGGCGGATTAGATATCTGGAAATCTTTAAAAGACTGGCCCGATTTTGCACCTGCCCAGCCGCCGGATGACGAACCAGTAAGTGAGCAAGAAGCCAGAACAAGACTGTCTGAAATTCTCCATGCAGGGGCTGAAGCACGCCCGCAGCAATCTGATTTTAGTGCCGCAGCGTCTCATGCGTTTATTCCCCGTGAGATGGAAGACAGTCCTCGCATGGTTCTCGCCGAGGCTGGAACAGGCACTGGGAAAACTTTGGGATATATTGCGCCCGCAAGTCTTTGGGCGGAAAAAAATGGCGCCGCTGTTTGGCTTTCCACCTATACCAAAAACCTGCAGCGACAAATTGACGAAGAATTAGATCGCCTCTACCCGGATCCTGCAGAAAAATCCCGCAAAGTTGTTGTTCGAAAAGGGCGTGAGAATTACGTCTGCCTTCTGAATTACGAGGAAGCATTACAAGGCGGTGCAGCCATGCAAGGCGATCGGATCATCCTTGGCATGATTGCGCGGTGGCTACAAACCACCCGCGATGGAGACATGGGCGGGGATCTACCTGGCTGGCTTTTTGAGCTTGCCGGTCATGGCCGCATCAATCGCCTGGCTGATCGACGAGGAGAATGTATTTACTCCGCCTGCAGCCACTACAAAAAATGCTTCATTGAAAAATCGACACGAGAAGCGCGCAAAGCAAATATCGTTATCGCGAACCATGCCCTTGTGATGATTAACGCTGCCGCGCGCCCAGATGACCCCAACCTGCCCAAACGGCATGTATTTGATGAAGGCCACCATCTTTTTGATGCCGCCGACAGTGCATTTTCTGTCCACCTGACAGGCCTTGAAGGAGCTGAGCTTCGCCGTTGGATTTCAGGTAGTGATACGGCCAGAAAAGGGCGCATGAGGGGGCTTGAAAAACGGATCACAGACCTTTTAGGGGAGAGCGAAGATGGTCTTCATGCATTGCAGGATGCTTTGCAGGCAAGTCGCTGTCTTCCATCAGAAGGATGGTTAAAGCGATTGGATGATGGGCTTCCCAATGGCCCGATGGAGAATTTCCTTCATCTTGTGAAAGGGCAAGTTAAGGCTAGGAGCAATTCGCCAGATAGCCCTTATTCCCTTGAATGCCCTGCGAATGAGTTTAATCCCGGCATCGAAGAGGCCGCGATAGAACTTCATGATGCGTTGCATAAATTGGCAAGCCCCCTGATGAAGCTTGCAAAAGCACTCGTACAACGCCTTGATGATCAAGCAGAAGACCTGGATACCGCCACTCGCCAGCGAATAGAAGCCGCCGTACAAGGCATTTCGCGGCGGACGAACACAATGATTGTCCCTTGGCAAAACATTCTTAAAAACCTGAACGCACCAACACCTGAGATATTCGTAGATTGGCTGGCTATCGAAAGAGTAGGCGGGCGCGACTTTGATCTCGGTTATTATAGAAGCTGGGTGGATCCAACCAAGCCCCTGTCTGAAATCCTCTACAAGCCCTCTCATGGGGTGATGATTACCTCCGCAACGCTTCGGGATCACATTGAAAGTGACGAAGATTGGTCTAGTGCAGATATGAGAACTGGCATCAGCCATTTGGCCTTACCGCCAAAACGAGCCTATCTGACATCACCTTTTGATTTTGCCAATCGAACTAAGGTTATTGTGGTAACAGACGTTCGGCGGGACCATATTCGTGATGTATCCGCTGCCTATCGGGAACTGTTCCTCGCTTCTGGTGGCGGCGGGATTGGACTGTTCACAGCGATTTGGCGCCTTAGGGAAGTATATAACCATATCTCTAACCCGCTTGCAGATCGCGGGATTGACTTATTCGCCCAGCATATGGATGCCATGGATACAGCCACCTTGGTTGATATCTTCCGTGAAGAAGAGAACTCGGTTCTACTCGGCACTGATGCTGTGCGCGATGGGGTGGACGTACCCGGAAAGTCGTTACGTCTGATGGTTTTTGACCGCGTTCCTTGGCCTCGCCCTGATTTAAAGCATAAAGCACGCAAGGCCGCTTTTGGGGGCAGCCGCTATGACGACATGCTAACACGCCTGAAACTGAAACAGGCTTATGGGCGCCTTTTAAGGCGGGAAACCGATTATGGTGTGTTTGTCATGCTCGACAGCATGATGCCAACTCGCCTGACCTCAGCCTTCCCCCCGGATGTACAGGTTGAACGATTAGGCTTAAAAGATGCGATTTCACTCACCCGTAACTTCCTGGCTGAGAAAGATCAGGAAATGCAGAAAATTTCCTTGGATAATCAGGGATGATCGCCATATCCTGAGAAACGAAAACAACCAATGCAACAGGAGCCTGACTGAATGTCCCTTAACCTTCACACCGCACTAATTTCCACAATGGTGCTCGTTTCCGCAGCGGACGGAGACATGACGGACCGGGAATTTAACACGATTGGTGAAATCGTTCGGACTCTGCCGATCTTTTCTGACTATAACGAAGAGCACCTTCCGGCAGATGCAGAGAGCTCTATGAAGCTGCTTCAGGAAACTGAAGGCCTCGACAAAATGGCCGCGAAGATCAAAGCTGTTCTGCCGAAAAAATGCTACGATATGGCATATGCTATCGCCTGTGACATTGCCGTTTGCGATGGTCAGCTAAGTCAGGAAGAACTTCGTCTTCTGGAAATCCTGCGGCACGGCTTAGATGTGGACCGGTTGACCGCTGCCGCGATTGAAAAAGGCGCTGCAGCTCGCTTCACACGCCTGTAAAAATTTAAACATAATTCAAAAAAGGGGCCTGGTTTTCAGGCCCCTTTTTTTTATTGCAAGTCCTTTAAAAACTGCGCTGTCAGCTCAACGCCTTCATCCCAGTTCTCCTCTTTGGTAAGACCTGATTTTTTTCGCGGTTTGAAACTGTGATCTCCATCGTCAAGCCAAGCAAGGTTTATAGCGCTAGAGAGCGAATATCCGGATACATTTTCTTTTGAGCCCATACTGTCCCGCTCTCCCTGAACAACTAAAGTTGGGCATTGTAGATCAGCTAAATGCTCAATTCTGGGCTTATCCATTTTTCCGGGGGCATAGAACGGGTACCCAAGACATACCAACCCATCCACGCCGACCTCGTCAGCGATCAAGGATGCCATGCGGCCGCCCATAGATTTGCCGCCAATAACAAGTAACTGTCCCGAAGCCTGCTCTTGCTCAATAACTTCCCTCCAACATTCTAATAACTTCGGCTGGCGGTCAGGGGGCTTTTTCACTCCCTCGTCCCGACGCTTTTGCATGTATGGAAACTCAAAACGAACGACTGCAATTCCCATTGCACCCAGTTTTTCCGCAAAATGGACCATAAAAGGGCTATCCATCGGCGCACCCGCACCATGTGCCAGAATAAGCTTGATAGGTGCATTTTCAGGGCCGTTTTTTAAAAGCAGCATGTCACTTCTTTCATTTGGATCATGACAAATTGTTGATCATTTGCCCTCATAATCCCCATATGCAAGTGAGGCTGCAAGTTTTACAATGGCACTATGATCGAATTTATTTTGCAATATGAACCAACCGTTCGCCTCAGCTTCTTTTTTGGAACGCTAGCAGCGGTTGGTCTGTGGGAAATTCTCTCCCCCAGACGATCTCTTCGGGTGCCAAAGTTATGGCGTTGGGCTAACAATCTGGGGCTGACATTTTTCAATTCATTCCTGCTCCGTTTTCTGTTTCCGATTTTGGCTGTTGGTATGGCAACAATAGCCGCAGAAAAAGGCTGGGGGCTTTTCAATATAATTGAACTACCACTGTGGGCAGCGATCATTGGCGCAGTTATTTTGCAGGATCTTGTTATCTACGGGCAACACGTGCTGTTCCATCACGTTCCTATCCTCTGGCGGCTACATAAAATGCATCATGCCGACCCAGACTATGACGTCACCACAGGCGCACGTTTTCACCCAATTGAGATCTGCCTCTCCATGGGGATCAAGCTTGGCCTTGTCCTGTTACTTGGGCCACCTGTTATCGCCGTTATTTTGTTTGAGATCCTGCTTAGCTCTATGGCTATGTTCAACCACGCTAACGCTACATTGCCACAACCTCTTGATCGGATTATACGGCTATTTGTTGTAACGCCAGATATGCACCGGGTTCACCATTCCGCTATCTACCCGGAATTTAATCATAACTATGGTTTTAACCTGGCGATTTGGGACCGGCTTTTTAGGACTTATAAGCCTTCACCAGACAAAGGGCAGCTTGGCATGACCATTGGGCTGGAGAAATATCAAAAAGACCTACGCCAGCATATCCTTTGGATGATCTTACTGCCGTTTCGCAAATAGGATTAAATCAGGTCCTTAACTTCAACCGTATAGTCTTCGTAACGGTGCCAGTTTTTCTGGAACTCGTGCAGGTTTTCTTCAACCGAGCCACTGGCTTCACTGATTTTGACTGACATGAGCTGCAAAATATTTGACACATGTTCAGCGTTCACGTCGGCAATCAGCCTGCTGAGTAGCTGCATCCCTTCCTTCATATCATTTACATGGCCAAGCGTATCTTGCATCGCCACTAGCACGTCGTATCCCTCATTCAGTT
>JAEPMY010000080.1 GCA_017643685.1 Sneathiella sp. | reverse complement strand
CGCTGTGGCCTATATGTGGAAAGTGGAACACGCTTGATATAGCCTTTATGGCTAACGGTCAGAACCATGTCTTCCCGCTGGATCAGATCCTCAATATCGTGCTCGAACTCATTCTCTTCGATGATCGTCCGGCGCGGTGTTGCATACTTCTCTTTCATTTCGAGAAGTTCACTTTGCAAAATACCGATCAAGCGTGGACGGCTGGAGAGGATATCAAGATAATCAAGGATCTTATCGCCAAGACCTTTCAGCTCATCACCGATTTCATTCTGACCGATTGCTGTCAAACGCTGCAAACGCAGATCCAAAATCGCACGGGCCTGGAATTCAGACAGGCGATACGTTCCGTCTTCATTGATCGGATATTCCGGATCATCGACCAGACGGATAAGGCCTTCAACCTGACTGGCTGGCCAGTTACGCCCCATCAACTCAGCCCGCGCAGCAGCCGGATCAGGTGCGCTGCGGATAACTTTGATCACTTCATCAATGTTAGCCACCGCGATGGCCAGACCGATCAATACATGGGCCCGCTCCCGCGCTTTACGCAGCAGATACTTGGTCCGGCGTGTCACAACCTCTTCACGGAAGTCGATAAAGGCTTCCAGAAGCTGTTTCAGGTTCATCTGTTCTGGCTTACCGCGGTTCAGCGCCAGCATATTCACCCCAAAGGAGGTCTGCAGCGCCGTGTAGCGGTAAAGCTGGTTCAGAATAACTTCGGCAACCGCATCCCGTTTCAGCTCGACGACAACGCGAACACCGTGACGATCAGACTCGTCACGCAGATCCCCAATGCCTTCGACCTTTTTGGAGCGAACCAGATCAGCAATTTGCTCTACCAGACGTGATTTATTCACCTGATACGGAATTTCAGTCACAATCAGCGCGTAACGGTCTTTGCGGATTTCTTCAATATCCACTTTCGCCCGCATAATCACGGAACCGCGCCCAGTTGTCAGACCACTGATAGAGCCGGAACGCCCAAGGATTGTACCACCTGTTGGAAAATCTGGTCCTGGCACGAAATCAAGCAGCTCTTCTGCTGTAATCTCTGGACGCTCTAGCATCGCAATGCAGGCATCAACAACTTCGCCAAGGTTATGAGGCGGAATATTTGTCGCCATACCAACGGCGATACCGCCAGCACCATTTACCAACAGATTTGGATAACGGGCCGGAATAACGGATGGTTCCTGCTCGGAATCATCATAGTTGTTCACGAAATCGACGGTTTCTTTGTCGATATCATCGATCAGGCTTTCCGCAGCTTTTTGCAGGCGGGCTTCGGTATAACGCATGGCGGCGGCTTTATCGCCGTCCATGGAACCAAAGTTACCCTGTCCTTCGATCAGCTTGAGGCGCATGGAGAAATCCTGCGCCAGACGGACCATCGCATCATAGATCGCGCTGTCACCATGAGGGTGATAACGACCCATCACGTCACCGACTACGCGGGCAGATTTACGGAACTGTTTGTCAGATGTGTAGCCGTTCTCATACATCGCATAGATAATGCGGCGATGCACCGGCTTCAGCCCGTCACGGGCATCTGGAAGAGCACGCGAAACAATCACGCTCATGGCATAATCCAGATAGGATTTGCGCATTTCCTCTTCGATTGTAACTGGAACGATATCTTTATCGGTTGGTGTCGCAGTAGTGTCGTTCAAAGCAAGCTTCCAGATCGTTAAAAAAGACCCGGACATACCCATCCGGATCCCGTAAATAAACTTTACGCCCCCAAGTCGCCATGTGGCGTTTATTGACCTTCACTTCTACAAGATATTGAACGCCATAGCAACCTATTGCAGTGCCGAAAGACTGATCTTTAAATGCCTTGGAAGGTTTACGATCAGCTCCGCCAGAAACGCGGCGTCAAAAAGATCAAAAGTGTGAAAATTTCAAGTCGGCCAAAGATCATTTCAGCGGAGAAAATCCACTTGGCAGCCGTTGGAACCTCAGAGAAATTTGCCTCTGGCCCAATATAAAGACCGATACCCGGCCCCACATTAGAGATCATGGTGGCAGAACCACTGACAGCGGAGATAAAATCCATGCCAAGCGCCATCAAAACCACAGAAAAGAACCCAAAAGTGGCAATAAACACGAAAACAAAGCTCGCTACGCCAATAAAAATGTCGTCGCTGATTTTCTTCCCTTCGTATTTTTCAACAAAAATGCCATTTGGGAAAATCTGCTTGCGGATAATCTGACGGATCATCTTCACACTAATGATAAAGCGCAGCATTTTAATGCCACCAGATGTGGACCCTGCGCATCCCCCCATAAAAATAAGGAAGAAAAACAGAAGCGCGGAAAATCCGCCCCACAGGGAATAGTCAGAAATAGCAAACCCACTGGTTGTCACAACTGAAACAACATTGAAAGTCGCATGCAACAGCGCGTCATACGGCTCAAAACCCTTTTCGGCGATCAACCAGGTTGTCACCCCGGCGATAAGGACCAGCAATGTGATGCTGTAGACTTTAATCTGCTCACTTCCAAAGCGCTGCACCTTGATTGCGCGAATATACCAAAGAAACGGAATACTGCCGCCAAACATAAAAATGATGCAGGTCCAGTAGATCCAGTTGCTCTGAAAAAACCCGATAGAGGCATCATGGGTAGAGAAGCCCCCTGTCGCTACAGTGGTAAATGAATGGGCAATGGCATCAAACACTGTCATTCCGCCAATCAGGTAAGACGCTGCACAAAGGGTGGTCATGCCCATGTAGACCCACATTGTGGTTGAGGCGAGCTTGGCGGCCGATGGCAGCTCTTTTTCCGATGCTTCCGAGCTTTCCGTGCGGAACAGCTGCATACCACCAATCCCAAGGAAAGGCAGGAGCGCAATAGCGGTTACCACAATACCGATACCACCAAGCCATTGTAGAAAGGCCCGCCACATCAAAATACTATGAGGTAATTCATCAAGGCCGGACAGAACCGTCGCCCCGGTGGTTGTAATGGCGGATGTCGCCTCAAACACGGCGTCAGAAATATCCATGCCATACATATAGAATGGTAGCGTCGACGCACCTGTCAGCACCAGCCAGATGGAGGCCGTCAGGATAAAGACCTGTTTATGGCTCAGCTGCACCTGCCCGCCGCGGGATGACAGCATCAACCCAACGCCCAGAAAGATCATGACAAGAAAGGCCTTCAAAAACGGAAGGTCTGCCCCGCGGTTCAGCATCTCAATTAGCAGAAGCGGCAGGGAAATAATTGTCAGAACAGCGCCATTTACAAAGAAAATAGGTCGCATACGCATCGGGGGTCAGCCAGTTTTCAGCGGACCCACGCCCCCATCAGTTTTGTTTCCATGGGCGATTTATGCGATGGATGGGGCCGTTGGTCAACGGCTTTCCCAGATCGTCTAGTCTCAGTTCAAGACTTCAGCGGTTTCATTCCGTGGCTGCTTAACAACCCGATTAGTGACCATACGGCCATATAATTTATTGATGATCCCACTTGCTGTTTTTTCAAACATAAACGGTAAAATCGCGTGAATAACGGCGCAAAAACCTGCCGCAAACAACCAGATAGCAAAGCTGCCGGACATTTGCATGTGCTCTGTATATGTCTCGTTGACGGAATTTGGATGCTCCGTAAACAGTGTTTTCAACATTGCCATAACCCTCTCCCACTCAAAAGCGAATGATTTAAGTGTAGGGAAATTCGCAGGAATTTTTTCCCCAATTTGACTTTAAATTGAAAATTATTAGAATATTTTCCCAATATATACGAAATATGGAAACATATGTTTCATGGATGAGCTTGATAAAAGAATAATTCGGCACCTTCAGGTCGATAATCGGATTCCCATTAATGATCTTGCTGAAAAAGTCGGCTGCTCTCGCACCGTTTGCTGGCGCCGTATTAAAACATTGGAAGAAGCTGGGATCATACGCGGTAATGTGGCTCTTCTTAACCGCGACAAAGTGGGCCTGCCTGTAACTGTCTTCGTAAATGTCAAAACCGCATCGCACGAGCCGGGATGGCTTGAGAATTTTGCACGGGCGGTGGAGACATTCCCTGAGATTACAGAGTTCTACCGAATGAGCGGTGACGTGGATTATCTTCTCAAAGTGGTCGTTCCAGACATCGCCTCATATGATGAGTTCTATCGCCGCCTGATTACGGCTATTCCGCTCAGTGATGTCAGTTCCAACTTCGCCATGGAAGAGATTAAATTCACGACGGCTATTCCAGTTCGATAACATATACGCCTCCCTCATGGAATTTAATTGCTTGATCCCCATCAATTAAGTAGTTTCAGAAAAATTTTAAAATGTAGGGAGGGAGCAATGAAACGCTTCAACATGAATTTATTCACACGTCGTTTTGTGTTGGGGGCAGCTGCCGGTGCCGCCACTTTGATGGGCGTTGTCGGCGCAAGTGCCGCAGCCGATAAAGTTACAATCGGGGCTTTGCGCTTTACATCACATTCACCATCGTTCATCGCAGTTGAAAAAGGCTACTTCAAAGAAGAAGGGCTTGATGTCGAGCTGAAATTCTTCCAGGCGGCGCAACCAATTGCCGTCGCTATTGCGTCTGGCGACATCGATTTTGGTGTTACGGCCCTCTCTGGTGGTTTTTATAACCTCGCAGATAAAGGTGCCTTGAAAGTGATCGGCGGCCTGATGTCCGAGAAGAAAGGCGCACCAGGAAACACGATTATTGTGTCTAACAAAGCCTATGACGAAGGGGTAAAAACACCTGCTGACCTGAAAGGTCGGTCTTGGGCAATGACACAGCAGGGCTCCTCCTTCCATTACATGGCGGGTCTGATTTCAGAGGCAAATGGCTTTACAGTTAAAGACATGCAGCTGAAACCACTGCAAAAAGTGGGCGCCATGATCGGCGCGTTGAAATCCGGTCAGGTAGATGGCATGGCCATTGTGCCGCATATCGCCTCTGCCCTCGCCCGTGGTGGTGCGGTTAAGGTTATCGGCAAAATTCAGGACATGACCGACTATCAGGTAACAACTATCTTTACCTCCACGAAAAATACTGAAGAGCGTAAAGACGTTGTTCAGCGCTTCCTAAAAGCTTACTCCCGCGGTATTGCTGACTATCTCGCTGTTATGCAGGATCAGGAAAAAGATCCGGCTGCTACAGAGGCGATGGTCGATCTGATCCACAAATATGTGTACACAGACCGCCCACGGGAGAAAGCAGCTCCTTCCATCAAGGCCGGTGCGGTGTACCTGAACGAAGGTGCCGCGCTTGATGTAAAAGACGTTGAGCGTCAACTGAAATGGTTCCAGTCCCAGAAATTGGCCCCTGCAAGCTTGACCGTTGACAAAATGGTTGATGCCAGCTTCGTCGAAACGCTCAAATAAGCTCTAGTAATATGTTGGGACAGGGAACTAACGCCCTGTCCCTATTTATTTTTTTGGTGATTTAATATGGATCTGCACCTGGATCATATCTCCCATAATTATGATGGGACGGCTGTTCTTTCAGACATTCATCTGGACATTCCAAAGGGGCAGATTGTTTGCATTATCGGCCCGTCCGGCTGTGGGAAATCGACCCTGCTCCGATTTATTGGTGGTCTTGAAAAACCAACCGAAGGCCAAGTTCTTCAAGTTGGAAACCCACCAGAGGACAGCCTCAATCCCCTCACCTATATCTTTCAGGATTTTGCCCTTCTCCCTTGGCGGACCGTCTCTGGCAACGTGAGTCTGGTGCTAGAAGATCATGGGATCAAGGGAAATGCGGCAGACGCGATCATTAAAGACGTTCTCGCCCGCACGAAACTCAGTGATTTTGCAGATGCCCTGCCAAAACAGCTATCCGGTGGGATGAAGCAGCGGGTTGCAATTGCCCGGGCCCTCGCTGTGCGGCCCGCGTGTCTGCTCATGGATGAACCCCTCTCCGCGCTTGATAGCCAAACTCGAGAGTTATTGATGGATGATCTCGTTGATCTGTGGGTTCGGGAAAATTATACAGCGGTTTATGTGACACACAATCTGAACGAAGCAGTTCGTCTGGGTCATAAGGTTGTTGTCCTGTCTCGCCGCCCCGGTAAAATTCGGGAGATTGTGGAAATTGATATCCCATTGCAGGATCGTCAGGCCCATGAACATCTGTTATCTGAAAAGCAGGCGCATCTTTGGGAACTGATGCGAGAAGAGGCGATGGCCGCTGATCAGGAGCTGGCCCATGTCTGATAATTCGCTTACACGTTCAGAAACAACAGCGACGCAGCCAGTTCCTTATCGCGGTGGCGGCTTTTCGCCGAAACGCGCCCGTTGGGTTGCGCCCGTCGTCTTCGTTATTCTCATCACCATCTGGGAAGGCGGCGCCCGCCTTGGCTGGATCAGCCCGATTATCCTTCCGGCACCATCGGAAGCATTAAATGCCCTGATTGATCTGTATAACAGTGGTGATCTGATCCGGCATTTAAGTGCCTCTCTGCAACGTCTTGTCGGGGGCTGGTTCTTTGGCACCTTACTGGGGGTCGCCTTTGGTGTTGCGGCAGGTCTGTTTACCCTTGCCCGCGCGGGAATTGTCCCACTGGTCGCCGCTATTTTCCCAATTCCAAAAATCGCGCTGTTACCGCTCTTTATCATCTGGTTCGGGATTGGCGAAGAATCCAAAATCGCGACGATCCTGTTTGGTACATTCTTTCCAACCGTCATCGCTGTTTATGGCGGTGTCGATAATGTGGATCGTGGCCTGATCCGCATGGGGCAGTCATTTAACTTAAGCTGGTGGTCAATTGTTCGGAAAATCATTCTGCCCGGCGCCCTGCCCGCGATGCTCTCTGGTTTTCGGATCTCCGCCTCCATCGCGATTATTCTTTTGGTCGCAGCAGAAATGATTGGCGCTGAGTATGGGATTGGTGCCTATATCCTGCTTGCCGGTAATTTGATGGCAATGGATCAGTTAGTGGCCGGTGTCACTATCCTGTCGCTTATGGGACTGACCGTAAGCTGGATTATCGGCCGGTTGGAAAAAATACTCCTTCGCTGGCGCGTCTGATTAAACCAGTAAAAAGCCCGCCATTTGGCGGGATTTTCTGTATCTGATCTGCTTATACCCAATCAATTTCATGATGGAATGTATAAGATCCGATTTTGTGGTGGATCTCCGCTTCTAGCGCTGATTTATCGCCTCCGGATACTTTTAACCGGGCCGTCAGACCGAAGCTTGAGTTATTCTCCATTTCCACATCAATGCTATCGGCCGTCGCCTCAAAGTTAGCAATTTCCATCCGAACAACTTTTTCTGTCGTGATCATTCGCAGCGCTGGCTTGAAGATCTTCCCAACACCGGTCAGCGGCATGGTTTCAAGGAAAGTAATTTCAGCAGGGTTTGCCGCCCGTTCCTGAATACGCTCGCGCACAAACTCTTTAAGTTCATCCTCGCTTGCGCTCATTCCCGGCTTCAACTGAACAAAGGCAACCGGCATTTCACCTGTGTAATTATCCGGGCGCCCGACTGCAGCCGCCAGCTCTACGGATGGGTGCTCATGCAGCGGCTCTTCAATCAAGGCTGGGTCAATATTATGGCCACTGCGGATAATCAGATCTTTGGCCCGACCCGTCAGCCAGATATACCCCTCTTCATCAATTCGGGCGAGATCACCACTATTGATCCAGCCATCCTTCGTAAAGGTTGCTGCGTTATGTTGGGTTTGAACGTAACCCGGCATAACCGCAGGCCCCTTCATAACGAGGATACCAATCTCATTGATTTCCGTATCACGGACGATATTCCCATCATCATCCATGATCACTGTCTTTATCTGAGTATACGGCTGGCGCATCCCAACTGAGCCAAAACGGACTTCCCCGTCTCGTGGCTGTCCCGTGGTAAAGGAACACACCTCCGTCATGCCATAGCCTTCAGACATGTTGAGCCCGCTCATGGCAGAGATTTCTTTCAGAACCTCAACCGGAGCAGCGGAGCCGCCAGTTGACCCTGTTCGGAACGAGCTGATATCTGCGCCGCCCACGGGAATATTCAGCAAGGCTGAGAGAACCGTCGGCACTGTCCCGAGAACGGTCACTTTAAACTTCTCGACCAAATTCCAGTAATTTCCAACCAGCAAAGGATCCCGGAACCCAAGCGGGCTTGGCACAACAATGCGCGCCCCAGCGAGCAATGGCACAAGTCCCGTCACCACAGACCCACTGATATGGAAAAGCGGCAAACCGCCAATCATGGTGTCTTTTTCATTACATCCGAGCAGAAACCCCGTACCGGCGCGCTGCATCAACTGCATCCGGTTGGTATGGGGAACCAACTTGGGAACACCAGTTGTACCGCCAGTATGGTAATAGCCAATAACATCGTCCAAACCACGCTCTGGCAGTCCGTTGATTTTATCTGCTGGCTGCTCCTCAAGGGCCTCAGTCATCGCGATGGTTTTAACGCCATCGCATTCAGCGCCGCCGCCAAGCACATAGACAGCTTTTAAATCTGGCAAATGAGAGATGATATACTCAACTTTCGCCCATAGCTCCTCACTTAGCGCTTTGCCCGGAGCCATAATGATCTTTGTATTCGCTGCCTTCATAATCCCGACGATATGCTCTGCTTCCAGCATCGGATTGACGGAATTAACAATGGCAACACTCTCCGCGGCAATGAGGGTGAAATATGCTTCGGCCGTAAGAGGCAATAGATTTGTAACCGCTTCATCTGGCTGAATACCCGCAGACACAAACAGGTTTGCCATCTGGTGAACTTTGCCTTTCAAATCAGCAAAGCTGTAATGCCGACCCTGCCCCATTGGATCGCCCATAGGCTGGGTTACCAATGCATCTTTTTCGGCGAATTTATCCGCCACATTGCAAAAAGCGGTGTAGACAGTTTTCTCGGTCAGCCAATTTTCAAGAGGGGTTTCTTCAAACTTTTCGACATCCTTCACATCCTTGAAAGGCACGGTCAATGACGGAAAGGTCATCCTATTTCTCCCTGGTTTTTATCCCGCTTTTTTGGTGCGAGTTATTTTTCAAAAAACAGAATACCCAACTCAAATCCAAAAAAAAGATACCCCCAGCAGTTCAATTTTCTATAGAAAATCTGATTTATTTTTCGAAGCTTTTGAACCTTACCTCAATAGCGAAAGCATAATATTTTCTGAAAATACAGCTCTCAACATATACAGCAGTTTGTTTTTCAGATATGTATCACCGATATCGTTCATAGGTCGAGAAGTTGGTTAAAGCGGAAGTGATGTTGAGTAATAAAGATTTAGCCAAGTATTATCTGGCAAATTTAAATAACAGATGGTCAAACGCCTCTACTCTGCATAGAAGAAATTTCGATGGCCATATCGTTTCCATGAAACAATCAGGTACTCATTGGCTAAAAAACACTTTAGCAGGCATTCTAGCTCAAAAGTACAATTTACCGCCTCTTGAACATATCCAAGATGACAGCATTGTTGGTCATACAAAAAGTCTACCAAAATACAAAAATATTCCCCAAATTGTACATTCTCATGCCTTCCCCCATGCATTAAGCCTCAAGGTTCCATTTTTGCATTACCCAAAATATCTTGTACTCCTCAGGGATATGAGAAGCAGCCTCGTCGCACACTATGAACGATTCAAAGACGATTATATTTCAGAAGATTTCGGGACCTATTTACTAGGGGACCCTTGGCAGAAGAAGTATCAAAACGACATCTTTATAAACATCCGTTTTATGAATGAATGGGGTGATCTCTGTAAACGTTTCCCTAATCAGGTTACCTTTATCAGATATGAAGATATGCAGTCTGATCTCTATTCGGTTATGCGAAAAGTTTGTGATTTCTTTGATATTCCAGAGATTTCGGATGAAGTACTGAAGACTGCGATTGAAGATAATACCAAGGATAAGATGGCAAAGAAAAAGCCAAATCCAAAGGTATCAACAACGATAGTACGTACGACAGGAAAATCTTCGGAAGACTACTTCACACCCGAAAACATGAAAACCTTTGATGAGATCTGTGGTCAGTTACTGAGGCACAAATTGGGATATGACTACAAAATAAAATCATAATAATTATCCACTTCCCAAGTCCCGCAAGAAGAACTGCTAAAAAGCTCAATTGCTTTTTACACAAAGGCATATAAGCTACCCCTAAAAAAATAATCCAATATAAAAGGGGAGGAAACCATGCGTTTCACTGCATTACTGTCAGTTGTATTGTTGTATCCGAGTACATTATTTGCCCACGAAATGGTCGATCCGGCTTCGGTTGGGTTGTCAGTCGAGAAGCTGGCGCCGCTAGAGCAAAGCATTAAAGCTGATATCGCCGCCGATAAATTGAACGGAGCGACCTTATCCATTATGCGTGATGGTAAGCTTGCATATCACAAAGCATTTGGAACTCGCGGTAAAGGGGCTAGCGAAGGCCCTATGAAAACAGATGATATTTTCCGAATTTATTCAATGAGCAAACCAATCACGTCGGTTGGCATTATGAAACTGGCTGAGGCAGGTAAGCTCAACGTCAAAGACCCAGTTAATAAATACATCCCAGAATTTAAGGACAGTACCGTTCTTGTTGATGGAAAACGGGTCCCACAGAATAATCAAATGACGATCGAAGATTTGCTCCGTCATACATCTGGTGTCGTATATGGCTTCTTTGGGGATACCCCAACCCGGACCGAATACAAGAAGGTCAACCTTTACGATCCGATGCAATCCAACAAGGATATGGCTGTAAAATTGGCAGGTCTGCCATTGGAGCATCAGCCGGGCACAAAATGGGAATATAGCCACTCAACTGATATTCTAGGCCATGTGATTGAGGTCGCTTCCGGGCAAAATCTGGGGGAGTATCTAAAAGCTGAAATTCTGGATCCGCTTGGGATGGATGATACAAGCTTCTATGCCCCTGCAGATAAAAAAGACCGTGTGGTAGAGCCCGAATATCCGGGGCTTCTAAATCCAATGATGGAGCCAAAATATCAATCCGCAGGCGGTGGCATGTTGTCGACATCGGATGATTATCTGACCTTCACCAGCATGATGCTGAATAAAGGAACTTATAACGGCGTTCAAATCCTAAAGCCTGAAACCGTTGAGATGATGACCAGCAACCAGCTCGGTGATATCGTTCCGGGCAATTATAACCTGCTCGGAAAGGGGTATGGTTTTGGATACGGATATGCTGTTCGAACCGCCGATGAAGCGTCTATTGCTGGAACCAAAGGTGATTATTGGTGGGGCGGATATGCCGGGACGTATTTTTGGATTGATCCGGTCAAAGACATGAGTGTTGTCTTCATGATGCAAGCCCCAAAGCTTCGCGCACCTTACCGCCCAATCATCCGCTCCGCCGTATATGGAGCGCTTGAGAATTAAATAAATTTCAATTCAGACACAAAAAAACCCGCCTAGAAACAGGCGGGTTTTTTCAGAATTTCGATATCTTAGAAGGGGATGTCGTCGTCGAAATCACCGCCGGATGGGCCGCCGCCGAAACCGCCGCCCTGGTTACCACCACCAAAGCCGCCGCCTTGATTGCCGCCACCAAAGCCACCACCCTGATTAGAGCCGCCGCCGAAGCCACCGCCGCCTTGGTTGCCGCCGCCCATTCCGCCGCCGTTACCACCAGCGCTGTCCAGCATGGTCAGGTTGGAGTTAAAGCCCTGCAGAACGATTTCAGTAGAGTATTTGGTAATGCCGTCTTGTTCGTACTGACGGGTCTGCAGCTGACCTTCCAGATAAACTTTAGAGCCTTTGCGCAGGTAGTTTTCTGCGACACGGCAGAGACCTTCGTTAAAGATCACCACACGGTGCCACTCTGTCCGCTCCCGACGTTCACCGGATGCACGGTCATTCCAGGATTCAGAGGTTGCAATACGCAGATTACAAACTGGTTTGCCGTTCTGCATGTTGCGAATTTCTGGATCCGCACCAAGATTTCCGACCAAAATGACCTTATTGACGCTGCCTGCCATAACTTCCTTGCTTTCAATTTTGGGTAAATAAATTTTCGCCTAGCTTAACGATTGCGCGCTCACCTGACTACCCTAAATTCTACGGAATATGACTTAGAACAAAATAAAAACATTTTTTTGCCTTGTGACTGGAAATTACGTGTGAAGAAAGCTACATTCCACGAAACCTGAATAAAAACCTTAGGCACAGAAAATATGCTCAAACAGATCAGTATCCGTGGCGCCCGTGAACATAACCTTCAGAATGTCAATGTGGACATTCCCCGTGACAAGCTTGTGGTGATTACAGGCCTCTCGGGATCCGGTAAGTCTTCGCTGGCCTTTGATACCATCTATGCCGAGGGGCAGCGCCGGTATGTGGAAAGCCTCTCTGCCTACGCGCGTCAGTTCCTTGAAATGATGCAAAAACCGGATGTGGACTATATTGACGGTCTCAGCCCCGCCATTTCTATTGAGCAAAAAACAACGTCCAAAAACCCGCGTTCCACCGTTGGTACCGTGACGGAAATATATGATTATTTGCGCCTTTTGTATGCAAGAGTTGGTGTTCCCTACTCTCCTGCAACAGGTCTTCCTATCAAAAGCCAAACGGTCAGCCAGATGGTTGATCAGGTTATGGCCATGGGCGAAGGAAAACGTCTGTACCTGATGGCCCCGATTGTTCGCGGCCGTAAAGGTGAGTATCGCAAAGAATTTATGGACCTTCGCAAAAAGGGTTTTCAGCGAGTCAAAGTTGATGGCGAGATTTATGACATCGAAGACGTGCCTGAACTGGACAAAAAGCTGAAACACCATATTGATGTGGTGGTTGACCGCGTTGTGCTGTCAGACGATCTGCAAGGGCGCCTTGCCGATTCCATCGAAACCGCTGTTGAACTGGCTGATGGTCTTTTTGTTGCGGAAGACGCGGATAGCAAAGAGCGGAAGATTTTCTCTTCCAAATTTGCTTGTCCGGAATCAGGCTTCACCATTGAAGAGATTGAACCGCGTATTTTCTCCTTCAACAACCCGTACGGGGCCTGCCCTTCCTGCGGTGGTCTGGGGACGGAAATGTTCTTCGACCCTGAGCTGGTTGTCCCTGATGTGACCCTGTCGCTGCGCGAAGGGGCGATCGCGCCTTGGTCCCGCTCAGCAACCCCTGCGCCATATTACATGCAGACATTGGAAGCCCTTGGTCGCCACTACGGCTTTAATGCCGACACCCCTTGGGAGAAAATCCCGAAGGAATATCAGGATAAAATCCTTCACGGGACAGGCGATGAAAAGGTTCAGATTACCTTTGACGATGGGATGCGGACTTTTAAAACCAACAAACCGTTTGAAGGGGTTATTCCGAATATTCAACGGCGTTGGCGTGAAACGGACAGCAGCTGGGTTCGGGAAGATCTTGAGAAATATCAGGATAAAACAGCCTGCTCTGCTTGTAATGGGCACCGCCTGAAGACCGAAGCGCTTGCCATTAAAATCAATGGTCTGAACATTGGTGAGGTTGTTGCTAAATCCATCCTTGATGCCCAGAAATGGTTTGAGAACCTGAAATCCGTCCTTACCGAGAAAGAACTCTCCATCGCAGAGCGGATTTTGAAAGAGATTAACGAACGTCTTGGTTTCCTTGTGGATGTGGGCCTTGAATATCTGACCTTATCTCGTAATTCCGGCACATTGTCCGGTGGGGAGAGCCAGCGAATTCGTCTTGCCTCACAAATTGGATCCGGCCTGACAGGTGTTCTTTATGTGCTGGACGAGCCGTCCATCGGTTTGCACCAACGGGATAACAGCCGTCTTTTGAAAACTCTGGTAAACCTTCGAGATCAGGGAAACACAGTAATTGTTGTGGAGCATGATGAAGAAGCCATGACTACCGCCGATCATGTGATTGATATGGGACCACGGGCA
This sequence comes from Sneathiella sp., assembly GCA_017643685.1. Classification (GTDB taxonomy): domain Bacteria; phylum Pseudomonadota; class Alphaproteobacteria; order Sneathiellales; family Sneathiellaceae; genus Sneathiella. The sequence goes on along the minus strand of JAEPMY010000080.1, from coordinate 2,298 downwards.
GGATCTCTCGGTGGCCGACTGATCGCGGAAGGCACCCCAGAAGACATCATGAAGGTGGACGAAAGCATCACCGGTAAATATCTCTCTGGTGAGTTGGAAGTCCCGCTTCCCGAGTATCGCCGAAAGACTATGGAAGCACGTCAGCTTAAAATCGTGGGTGCGCGTCACAACAACCTGAAACGTGTTGACGTCAATGTTCCGCTGGGCACCTTTACCTGTGTGACCGGTGTGTCGGGCGGCGGTAAATCATCCCTGATCATCGAAACACTGTATAAAGCCATTGCCAAGAAGCTGAACAAAAACCGGAACCATCCGGGGCCGCATGACCGCATCGAAGGGATCGAGTGGCTGGACAAAATCGTTGATATTGACCAAAGCCCAATTGGCCGGACACCGCGCTCTAACCCCGCGACATATACAGGCGCGTTTACCCCAATTCGGGAATGGTTCGCTGGCCTGCCAGAAGCGAAAGCCCGCGGTTATAAATCCGGCCGCTTCTCCTTCAATGTGAAGGGCGGACGCTGTGAAGCCTGTAAAGGTGATGGTGTTATCAAAATTGAAATGCACTTCCTGCCAGATGTGTACGTTCAGTGTGATGTCTGTAAAGGCAAGCGCTATAACCGCGAAACATTGGAAGTTACCTTCAAAGACAAGAGCATTTCTGACGTCCTCGACATGACTGTGGATGAAGCCGCTGAATTCTTTAAGGCTGTCCCGGTGGTTCGTGAGAAATTTGACACCCTCAAACAGGTTGGCCTTGGATATATCCATGTGGGCCAACAGGCAACGACACTGTCTGGTGGTGAGGCACAGCGTGTAAAACTTGCCAAAGAGCTTTCTAGAAAGGCAACTGGCCGGACGCTTTACATCCTTGATGAGCCGACAACCGGTCTGCATTTCGAGGATGTGCGCAAATTGATGGAAGTCCTTCAGGCCCTTGTCGATTCCGGTAACAGCGTTTTGGTGATTGAACATAATCTGGAAGTGATTAAAACAGCGGACTGGATTATTGATATGGGACCGGATGGTGGTGACGCTGGCGGTTATCTGGTCGCGGAAGGCACCCCTGAAGTGGTTGCCGAAGTAGAAGCCAGCCATACCGGACGTTATTTGAAAGAAATTCTTGCGCGTCGCCCTGCGGTTCCCGTAGGACAGGCGGAAGACAAGCCGAAGAAAAAGAAGGCGAAGTCCAAACGTAAGAACAAAGTCGCCTAATCGGCGCAGTGATTGGTAAACAGAGTTATGACAGATACGCAAAAACCTATTCATGTGATTGGTGGCGGCCTCGCCGGATCAGAAGCCACATGGCAGATCATCTCACGGGGGATCCCTGTGGTTTTGCATGAAATGCGCGGGACAAAGGGCACGGATGCCCACATCACCGACACATTGGCCGAGCTGGTCTGCTCTAACTCTTTCCGGTCTGATGACGCAGAAAATAATGCTGTTGGTCTGCTGCATAAAGAAATGCGGGAGCTCGGCTCCATCATTATGGAAAGCGCCGACGAAAATAAAGTGCCGGCGGGCGGTGCCCTTGCGGTGGATCGTCACGGTTTTTCCGGCTACGTGCAGGAAAAGCTTGAGAACCACCCTCTGGTAACTGTTGATCGCGGAGAAATCACCGATCTGCCTCCGGAAGAGTGGGGAAATTGTCTGATTGCAACGGGTCCCCTCACCTCGACCCCATTGGCGGAAGCTATTCATGGGGCGACCGGTGCCGATGCCCTGTCCTTCTTTGATGCCATCGCGCCGATCATCTACAAAGAGAGCATTAATTTTGATATTGCCTGGTTCCAATCCCGCTATGACAAGGGCGAAGGAACTGACTATATCAACTGCCCGATGACAGAAGAGCAGTATAAAACGTTTATTCAGGATTTGCTGGACGGCGAAAAAACCGAATTCAAGGAGTGGGAAAAAGACACCCCTTATTTTGATGGTTGTTTGCCGATTGAAGTGATGGCGGAGCGCGGACCCGAGACGCTTCGGTATGGTCCGATGAAACCTGTAGGGCTGACCGATCCGAAAAACCCGGACGTCAAACCATATGCCATTGTTCAGCTGCGTCAGGATAATAAGCTCGGGACCATCTACAATATTGTCGGGTTCCAGACGAAACTGAAATATGCGGAACAGAAACGTATCTTCCAAAAAATTCCGGGCCTTGAAGGCGCAGAGTTTGCCCGCCTTGGGGGCTTGCATCGCAATACCTTTATCAACAGCCCAGAAGTACTGGATGAACAACTACGCTTGAAAAATGCACCGCGCATTCGCTTTGCGGGCCAGATCACTGGTGTT
>JAEPMY010000139.1 GCA_017643685.1 Sneathiella sp. | reverse complement strand
TTCCACTTGCTCAACAGGAATGGCGGCATCTTTTTCACCAAAGTGTAGTAGAACGGGAATTTGAGGCTTTAAATCGATATAGCGCGGAATTCCGCCGCCATAATATCCAACTGCTTTAAAAAAATTGATGTCAGAGGCTGCAGCGATAAAGGTGAGCGCGCCGCCCCAGCAATATCCCATAACAGAGACTTTTCCAGAATCATCGATATACTTTTTCGCCGCGGCAATGTCCTTCATAGCGACATCCGGGGCAATCTGGTTCATCAGGGCTAACCCCGACTGAACGCCATCCTGATCATAGTTAAGTTCAACATCGCGTTGCAGGCGGTCAAACATGGCGGGAGCGATTGTTGTATATCCCTCTCTTGCATACTCATCGCAAACACTCTGAATATGTTTATTGACGCCAAAAATCTCCTGGATGAGAACAAGCCCCCCTTTTACCGGTCCTTCTGCTTTAGCAATATATGCCGATAGTTCGTGACCATCTTCCGCGGTTAGCTTGACGAACTCTCCCATCATGTTCCTCCGTTTGTTGTGGGTTCAACCACCAAAATAACCCCATCGGTGCCTGTTACAGTTACTTTTTGCCCAACTTCCATTTCTGGACCGCTGACGCTCCAGAAGGTGTCATCTACGTGAACCTTGCCCCGGCCGTTCTCGATGGCTTCTGTCAGCGTAAAGGTCCGCCCCACATACTGAGCGCCTCGCTGGTTGAGTTTCTGATTGTCTTCAACACCCGGGTTTTTCTTCAAAAAGGCCCGTGCGGCAATAATGCTGACAATGGAGATAATGGCGAACAAAACCCATTGGAGTTCCCATGAAAGCCCCGGGATTAACAGAACGGCAAAGCCAACCACACCAGCAGCGATTCCGAGCCACAACATAAAGAAGGTCGGAGAGAAGATTTCTAAAATGACCAAGAGTACGGCAAAGCTCCACCATGCCCAATAGCCATATTCATGAAACCAATTGAGGATATCTTCCATAATTAATCGCTTTCTGGAACGCTACCAGTTCCGCCGCGAACGATCCGTGTTCGGGAAGTGCCTTCCCCCTCACTTCCAAAGACTTCTTTCGCAATCTGCCCGATGCCGCCAAGGCTGCCCACAAGGGCGCTTGCTTCCATTGGCATAAGAACCAGTTTGGAGTTCCGGCCCATGCCGATCTCTTTCATGGCTTCTACATATTTTTGAGCAACGAAGTAGTTGATTGACTGGATATCGCCTGCGGCAATCGCTTGCGAAACATCTTGTGTCGCCTGAGCCTCAGCTTGGGCGGCTCGTTCACGGGCTTCAGCATCACGGAAAGCAGCTTCTTTACGGCCCTCAGCTTCTAGGATAGCAGATTTTTTCTCACCTTCAGCGCGTAGAATGTCGGCCTGACGAACACCTTCAGCTTCTAGAATTACCGCCCGTTTTTCACGTTCAGCTTTCATTTGGCGGGCCATGGCATCAACCAGGTCGGTCGGCGGCGTGATATCTTTGATCTCTACACGGGTGACTTTTATACCCCAGGGTGTTGAAGCCTGGTCAATAACAGAAAGCAGGCGCAAGTTGATATCATCACGCTGGCTTAGGGCTTGATCTAGGTCCATTGAGCCAAGGACTGTCCGCAGATTTGTTTGTGCCAGATTTTGAATAGCACGATCAAGGTCACGGACCTCATAAGCGGACTTTGCTGCATCTAGAACTTGATAGAAAAGAACCCCATCAACAGCGACCATTGCATTGTCTCGAGAGATGACTTCCTGTGTTGGAATGTCGAGTACCTGCTCCATCATGTTGATCTTGGCACCGACCCGGTCAATGAAAGGCACCAAAAAGCCAAGACCGGGAGTGAGTGATTTGGTGTAACGACCAAAACGTTCGATCGTATATTGATACCCTTGAGGGACAACGGTGACCCCCATAAAGGTGATGACGATGGCCAGAATGACCAGAAAAATGACTAGAACGGCGAAGCCAGAAAGAAGCCCCATAGTATCCCCCGATAGGTTTTAAACCAATAGTTGGAATATGTTAGCATATAGGGGGTAAAATACTATGAAATTTGGTAGGGTTTAGTCATCTTCACCTAAGGTGCGAGCCTTGATCATCCCAAGACTTTCAAATGACATCACCACATCACCTTTTTGATTTAGGACTTCAACCAATCCAAAAATAGTTCCCATATTAGGGCGAGAGCGTGACCGTTTTTTATCCATAACGGTTGAGCGAACCTGAAGGGTATCTCCGGGGCGAACCGGTAATTTGAACTTCAGATTATTAAATCCTGGAGAGCCGAGACCTGCCCGATCATTGACCATATGATCAACCATCATTCGCATGGTCACGCTGCCGGTGTGCCATCCGGAGGCGATAACATCACCATAGATGCTGTCTTTAGCGGCCTCTTCATCAATATGAAATGGTTGCGGGTCATATTTTTTGGCAAATTCGATGATCTCGCGGCGCTCCATTTTTTTGCTGCCAAATTCCAGCACTCGGCCAATTTCAATATCTTCGAAATATTCGATACCGTCACTCATGTTATGCCTTCTCCTCTGGGCGACGACCAAACATCACATTTGAAATCATGGTCATTTTCACATCGCCATCGCCGTTTAGAACGGTGTGACGAAATTTGACAATGCCTCGGTCATCTCGTTTGGGATGAGGATGGGTTTCTAGAACTTCGCTTTTTGCTGTTAGGGTTTCATTTGGCCGCACTGGTGAAACCCAGCGGAGTTCATCAAGTCCGGGAGAGCCCATGGAGGAAGAATTGGCGAACTGATGATCTACCATCATTCGCATGAGGGTTGAACCAGTGTGCCATCCGGATGCGATTAAGCCGCCAAAGAAGTGATCTTTTGCAGCAACTGGATCGGTATGGAAAAATTGGGGATCGAATTCAGTTGCGAATTCAATAATTTCGTCTTCGGTAAGGGTGCGCCGGCCAAACTCTTCTACTTGCCCGGCGCTAAAATCTTCCCAATAGCGCTTTGTCATTCTTATTCTTTCTTCTGTCGCTTAGATGCGACGAAGATATCAGTTGGCAAAGCGGAAATGCAAGACGTCTCCGTCCTTCACTTCGTATTCCTTACCTTCAAGGCGCATTTTGCCAGCCTCTTTCGCGCCGCTCTCTCCGCCATGTTCGACGTAAGCGTCATATGAAATCGTTTCAGCGCGAATGAAGCCTTTTTCGAAGTCTGTATGAATAACACCCGCTGCAGCAGGAGCAAGGGTACCCTGACGGATCGTCCACGCACGGCATTCCTTCGGGCCGACCGTAAAATAGGTGATTAGTTCCAACAGGTCATAGCCGGCTTTAATAATCCGTCCAAGTCCGGTTTCAGAAAGACCAAGATCGGCCAAAAACTCAGCGCGTTCTTCATTGTCGAGTTGGGCTACTTCTGCTTCAATTGCCGCAGAAATGATCACGGTTCCGGCGCCTTGCTCTTCTGCCATTTTCTCAACCCGTGCTGAGAAGTCATTACCAGTTGCGGCGCTTTCTTCATCTACATTGCAGACGTATAGAATTGGTTTTGCGGTGAGTAGTTGCAGCATCTTGAAGGCTTTAACTTCGTCATCGGCAAGTTCAACCATGCGAGCAGGCTTGCCATCACGGAGCACTTCCAACGCCCGGTTGATCAGCTCAGACTGCAAAATAGCTTCTTTGTCTCCGCCCCGGATTTTCTTCACCAAGTTTTCCGTGCGGCGCTCCAAGCTTTCCAGATCAGCCAGCATCAACTCAGTTTCAATGGTCTCAGCATCAGAAATTGGATCAACTTTCCCATCCACATGGGTGATGTCGCCGTCTTCGAAACAGCGGATCACGTGAACAATGGCATCTACTTCACGGATGTGAGAGAGAAATTTGTTGCCAAGACCCTCACCACTCGCAGCGCCGCGAACAAGGCCAGCAATGTCCACAAACTCGAGCTTAGTTGGGATCAGCTCTTTTGATTTAGCAAGCTCAGCCAGCTTGGTCATCCGCTCATCAGGGACGGGGACCTGTCCGGTGTTCGGTTCAATGGTGCAGAACGGATAGTTAGCTGCCTCGGCAGACGCAGTCTGTGTCAAGGCATTGAACAGAGTTGATTTACCAACATTTGGAAGGCCGACAATTCCGCATTTAAAGCCCATTTTCCGGATCCTATTTATCTTGTTTCTGTTTGGGTGATTTAGGCGGCGCTGTTTCCAGAGCTACCTTATTCATAAATCCTGCATCGTCGCCGCTGATCAATAAATCAATATGTCGGGCTACTGCATCAATTGTTTTTTCGATGGCAGGTAGTTCCGCTTTCGCAAAGTCGTGTAGCACATAGCCGGACACGAGGTTCTTATCGCCCGGGTGACCAATACCAAGCCTGACACGGCGATAGTTTTTGCCGATATGCGCATCAATGGACCTCAGTCCATTATTCCCGCCATGGCCACCCCCAACTTTTACTCGGACTTTGCCGGGGGGCAGATCCAATTCGTCATGCAGGACGATGACATTTTCTGGGGGGATTTTAAAGAAACGAATGGCCTCGCCAACAGATCTGCCGGATTCGTTCATATAGGTGGTTGGTTTTAAAGCTAAAACTTTTTCACCTGCCAAATTGGCATCTGCCGTGAGGCCTTGGAACCGAATGCGTTCAGCAGAAAAGGAATGGCGGTGGATGATTTCATCCACCGCCATGAAACCGAAATTATGCCGATTTTTTGCATACCCCGCACCGGGGTTGCCAAGACCAACCAGCAAATACATACGGATTCTACCTTATTCTTCGCTTTCGGCTTCTTCGCCTTCTTCACCTTCGGCTTCTGTGTCGTCACCAACACCGCCGCTTGGAGCCGCGATTGTCGCAACAGTAAAGTCACGATCAGTAATAGTTGGCTCAACGCCTTTAGGCAGTTTGAAGCTGGAAATGTGGATGCTGTCACCGATATCAGACTCAGAGAGGTCAAACTCAATGTTTTCTGGGATATCGGAAGCAGGAACCATCAGCTCAACTTCGTGACGAACAACGTTCAAAACGCCGCCGCGAACCAGACCCTGACATTTGTCTTCGTTCAGAAAGACAACAGGTACGTTCACAGCAATCTGGGATTTCGCGGATACGCGAAGGAAGTCAACGTGCACTGGGCTGTCTTTTACTGGGTGCAGCTGGATGTCACGTGGCAGAACATTGTGTTTTGTTTTGCCAACCTGAACTTCAACAATGTTGGACAGGAAGCCACCTTTGTTGATCAGTTTAACCAGTTCTTTTGTTTCAACGGAAACAGAGACAGGCTCTTTTTTGTCACCATAGATGACAGCTGGGGTACGGCCTTCACGACGCAATGCACGGGAGGTACCCTTTCCAACCCGATCGCGCTTTTCTGCAACAAGTACATTATCGCTCATTTTAATACTCCTATTAACGAGCAGCCCCGGCAATTGCCGAGGCTTAAAAAGTGCAAGCCTCCAGGGTTGCTTGCACAGATATCCCGTCCGACGGTTAGTCGAACAGGCTGGAAACCGAAGTTTCCTGTGAAATACGTTTCATTGCCTCACCGATCAGTGGGGCAACAGAAATCTGACGCATCTTGCTAGAAACCTTGAAGGCTTCGGTTGCGATAATGCTGTCAGTCGTTACCATTTCTTCCAATGCGGAGGAGTTGATACGGGCTATCGCACCGCCGGAGAGAACACCATGTGTTACGTACCCGACAACGCGTTTCGCACCCTGTTCCATCAATGCACCAGCGGCATTGCAAAGGGTGCCTGCACTATCAACAATATCGTCCACCAGAATACAAGTCTGACCTTTCACATCGCCGATGATATTCATCACCTCAGAAACACCAGCTTTTTCACGGCGCTTATCAACGATTACAAGGTTTGCGTCAAGTCTTTTGGCAAAGGCACGAGCACGTACAACACCCCCAACATCAGGGGAGACAATTGTGACCTGATCACCGCGGCCGTAATTTTCCTCGATATCAGGAACAATCACAGGGGCAGAAAAGAGGTTATCCGTTGGAATATCAAAGAAACCTTGGATTTGACCCGCGTGCAAATCCATGGTCAATACGCGGTCAGCACCCGCAGTTGTGATCAGGTTTGCGACCAATTTTGCAGAGATCGGTGTGCGTGGACCAGGTTTCCGATCCTGACGGGCATAACCGAAATACGGCAAGACTGCAGTGATTCGCTTGGCAGAAGCTCGTTTCAGTGCATCAATACAGACCAGCAATTCCATCAAATGGTCGTTTGTAGGGTAAGACGTGGACTGGAGGATGAACAGATCCTCACCGCGCACATTTTCGTGAATTTCAACAAAGATTTCTTTGTCGGAGAAACGACGAACGGCCGCTTCAGTGAGGGGAGAGTTGAGATATTTTGCAATATCTTCAGCCAGGGGGCGATTACTGTTTCCCGCAAGAATTTTCATATGAACAGTCCTCTAGCCTGTTTGGGCTCGGCTTCATAAAAACAACAACGCCTGTCAAGTTGCAAAGGGCACCTTTTCAGCGGGGCGGAACTTACCAAGGGTGTGCAGGTCTGTAAATGCTTTATGCGCTTTTTTAGAGCCAAAAAATCAGAAATTCGACGAGTTTAAGGTTAATTCGACCGGAAATAATCTGGTTCAG
>JAEPMY010000067.1 GCA_017643685.1 Sneathiella sp. | reverse complement strand
GCCCTGACAATGACAGCCAACGCCAATCCTCTACCCTCATAGGGGATGGGAAGGCGCTCGCCCTCAGAAAATCCGATCCAACAACGCTTAATAAGAAAACCCCGCCAAAATATGACGGGGTTTGTCAGCAGTCTGAGCCGCCCAATTGGGCGGCTTTTCTTAAATCTTAGGCGTATTTCAATGTGCCATCTTCCAAATCGGCATTTGGCACATCTTCTTTTTCAAAATAATAATCCTGTGTGAACAACCACGGGTTTTTATCCCCCTGCTTTGGCATCAAATGCATGGAGCGGTTCAAATAACCTGAGTTAAAGTTATGCGGATCCACAAATGGTTTTTCCGGCATATCTTTATCTTCATCCCGAAGCTCAGGGGTTACGGATTGCACCCCTTTTTCATCCATATATTTCAGCAAGCGGCAGACAAATTCTGCCACAAGGTCAGCCCGCATGGTCCAACTGGTTCTCAGATACCCAAAGACCCAAGCCATATTTGGAATGCCTGAGAACATGATGCCGCGATGCGCCCAACATTTCGCAAAATTGAGGGCCTCCCCATCAATGTTAAACGCAATATCCCCAAGCACATTCATATTAAACCCGGTAGCGGAGATAATGATATCCGCCTCAAGCAATTCACCGGATTTCAGCAGAATGCCTTTCTCCGTAAACTCTTCAATCTGATCTGTGACAACAGAAGCCTTTCCGTCGCGGATCGCGTTGAAAAGATCCCCATCAGGCACAAACGCAAGACGTTGCCGCCACGGGCGATAGGTTGGCGTGAAATGTGGATCAAGCGGCACATCTTCTCCAAGATAATGCCGCGCCCCTTTGAGCAGTTCTTCTTTTAGCTTCTCCGGCTCCTCAAACGAGCGCTTCACAAGGATTTGCTGATCCTGCAAGATTTTACGTCGTGTAATTTCATGTACCCACTCTTCCGGTACATCCAAAGAGCGGAGCATTTCCGTCACGTTATTGCGGTTTGGCGCCGCTGAGAAATAAGTCGGAGAACGCTGCAGCATCGTAATATGTGCCGTGTCATCGGCCATCGCCGGGATCAAAGTCGCCGCAGTCGCTCCAGATCCGATAACAACAACTTTCTTGTCTTTGTAATCCAAATCATTTGGCCAGTTTTGCGGGTGAATTATTGGGCCTCTAAATTTCTCCCGCCCTGGGTAGTCTGGCATATACCCTTCTGAATGGCGGTAATACCCTTGGCACATCCACAGGAAATTACATTGATACAGCTTTTCTGTACCAGCCGCTGTATCACGGACATGCAGCGTCCAGCGGTTCAGGCTACTATCCCAATCAGCGGTCATGACCGTGCTGTTGAAGTGAATTTGTGGGCGAATGTTATTTTCATCAACCGCATCGTTCAAATAACTCAAGATTTCAGACGCTTGCGCAATCGGTAAACCTTCCCAAGGTTTCCATTTATACCCAAAAGTGTAGAGATCGCTATCGGATCGAATACCTGGATAGGTGTGCGTGCTCCAGGTACCGCCAATTTTTTCCTGATTATCAAGGATCAGATAGCTTTTTTCAGGACATTCTTTTTGCAGATAATATGCAGCGTCAATTCCGGAAATGCCAGCGCCGACAATTACCACATCTACATATTCTGCTGCGGTCCCATCCAATGGTTGAGAGCTTACTTGTTCTTTATTCATTTTTCTCCCCTAGTCGCTTTTATGCGATCTGATTTTTCATCATGATATTGAAATATGTGATGGGAACAACAATTTATATAATAAAATAATGACTTCCATTAATGCTTTAGTTATATATTTATATTCTAATGTATTAATTACCGAGTATATGTTGGCGTTCCAAAATCGGAGTTGAATTCTAGATTTGCAACATTTCGGCACAATAGTTTCGCTGTTTCGAGAGCAGATCGATCTCGAACCTCAAAAAGCGCTTTATGATTACTGGAGAAGTAAATATCAATCCGGTGTCATCCCTAGCCGCGCTGATGTCGAACCGACTGAAATCCCCCAGCTACTAAAACATGTCGGCTTGGTTGATGTCCTGCCCGGTGATGATTTCCGCTACCGTTTGGTGGGAACACATATGGTCAATTTCTTCGATAAGGACTTCACCGGAACACTGATTTCCCAGTCGAAACAGGGAAAATACGGAATTGTTCTTCGGGACATGTACCGCCAGGTTCGGGAACACAAACGTGCGTTATTCTCCAAATCTCGCTTCGTTTATCAGGATGAAAAACCAATTGAAATGCGTAGGCTTGTGTTACCGCTATCCGATAACAATAACGATATCAATATGCTTCTGTTCTCAACAATTGCGCTTCAAACTCCATTGATGTTGAACCCGCATTTGAATGTGATCAACGACAGTATAGATTTCATAGAATATAAAAGAACAATTGAAGGCAAAATCGAAGGAAGAATAGTACCACAAAAAAAACAAAAAGAAGCCGTTTAGTAATCCACCCAGTGATTACTAAGGTATAAAGAAATCGGATTCAAAAATATAACGGGGCGTATTTTGGTCGATACTTTGGGCGTGCAGAATAATATGACATCTTCCCTCCCGGAAGAGGAAAAAGCACGTACGCAACTTCAAATTATGAATAACTTCGCAGTCGATCTCATCAATATTGGCGATGAGAAGGAACTGGCTTGGTATGTGGCTCGCGAGGTTGTCAGCAAACTAGGATTTTTGGATTGTGTTGTCTATTTTCTCGACAAATCTGACAATCATCTGTTTCAAGTTGCCGCCATTGGAGAGAAGAACCCCGTTGGTGACGAAATTCTAAACGCTCTTCGAATTCCTGTTGGAAAAGGGATTACCGGCGCGGTTGCGGAAACCAAAGAGCCGCTTCTAGTTCCAGATTTACGAAAACGGGAAGATTATATTCCGGATCTAACCGATGAAAGCCTGTCTGAGCTTTGTGTTCCGCTCCTGTTTGAAGGGGAATTGCTCGGTGTTATCGATAGCGAAGACACTCGCCTTGATTTTTATACTGATGAAGACCTCACCCTTTTGACATCTGTGGCAGCTCTCACCTCTGCCCGTCTTGGCATGTTAGGCAAAGACAGGGCACTCAAAGAAACGCGCCGCCGCACACAGGCCGTATTCGAAACCTCTCTGGATGGTGTTTTTACCTTTAATCAAGCCGGAGACATTCTCGAGTGTAACAGCGCCTCTCGTACTATTCTGCAAACCATTTGTGACAAAGGATGTGATGGGTCCGTAAAGGATTATTTCTTCCCAATTATTCCAAACTTAAAAACTGATGATCCTGAATGGGTGCCTAAACTAATCGAGATGACGGGCCTCGGGGTTCGCAGTGAACGTGTTATCTGCCGCGCAGATAAAGACCTTACATCGGTTGAGATAACAATTGTAAAGTTTCGCGAGAATGGCGAAGATATATTCACCGCTTTTATCCGCGACATCAGTCATCAAAAAATGATTGAAAAAGAACGCGTTAATGCCCTTCGCAAAGCGGAGGAGGCCAATCGTGCAAAGACTGAATTCCTCGCGGTTATGAGCCACGAACTTAGAACCCCGTTAAATGCCATTATCGGCTTTTCCGACTTCCTGACCGGGCAGTTCTTTGGCCCACTTGGGTCAGACAAATATTTGGAATATGCCCAAAATATCAAAATGGGCGGCACACACCTGTTGGAGTTAGTCAACGAAATCCTAAGCCATTCAGCAACCGAAGCAAAAGAACGGTCATTTAAAACAGAAAAGCTGACTTTTCCTGCTGCAATCAGTGAAAGTATCGCGCTGATCTCTGTTCAGGCGGAGCGTAAAGGTATTGAGTTTAAAACTGACTTGCCCGCTGAATGCCCAAATCTATATGCCGACCGGACTGCCATTAATCAGATCCTGATTAACCTGATGTCCAATGCCGTAAAATTCACCCAAAGCGGCGGTGAAGTGAAACTGACTATTTCTGTTGAAGGCGGGCATCATATCTTCAAGGTGACAGATACGGGACAAGGTCTGCCGGATAAAACCATTGAGGAGCTTCTTGCCCCCTTCACCCGCGGGGACAGCAGCGCCCATCAGGCTCAAGAAGGAACTGGCCTCGGTCTTGCGATTGTAAAATCGCTTGTTGATGTCCATTCCGGCCTCCTTAGTTTTGAGAGCGTGGAAGGTAAAGGAACAACCGTAACCGTTTCTTTCCCTTCAAGAAATGTGGCGCTTAACGTTTAAGTTCTCTGCCTCCCAATAGACGCAAATAAACAACTCCCCTATACTAATGCTGACACAACAACATTTGGGGGGAACCCATGGGTCCGACATCGAACACATATATTTCACAGCGATCAAAACTGCATTACGTGGATTGGGGAAATGCAGATGCGCCGCCGCTGTTGTTAGTTCATGGCGGCCGGGACCATTGCCGAAACTGGGATTGGCTAGCAGAAGAACTACGCCGCGACTGGCATGTAATCGCACCTGATCTGCGGGGACATGGGGATAGCGAATGGTCCACAGATGGAAATTACACCCTGCAAAGCTATGTATATGACATTGCGCAACTGGTACATCAAAAAGAACTAAGCCCGGTTACCATTGTTGCTCACTCTATGGGCGGCAATATTGCCTTAAGATATACCGGTATTTATCCAGAGACGGTTCGCAAGCTTGTTGCCATTGAAGGCCTTGGCATGTCCCCCAAAGTGCAGGCGGAAACAGCCGCAAAACCTGTTGCGGAGCGGATGCGAGAATGGATTGAGAAAAAACGTACCGCGAGCTCCCGTCCCCCTAGAAAATATGAAACATTTGAAGATGCCCTTGATCGGATGAAAGGCGAAAACAAACACCTCTCTGACGCGCAGGCCCTGCATCTGACAACTCATGCGGTCAACCAAAATGAAGATGGCACCTTCAGCTGGAAATTTGATCCTTACATGCGCGTCTGGTGGCCATTTGATGCAAGCCCGGAAGATGTTCAGCAGCTTTGGGCAGAAATCACCTGTCCGACATTTTTATGTTATGGCGCGGATAGCTGGGCCTCTAACCCAGAGGAAGATGGTCGAATTGAGCATTTCACAAACGCAGAGGTCAAAACCTACCAAAATGCCGGGCATTGGCTTCATCATGACCAGTTTGATGAATTCTTAGCGGACTTGAAGGCGTTTCTATAAACCGCTCATTAATTGGCTGTAGCTTCCAAAGCTGCAGCCAATGTCGACCTGGTAAAAGGCTTGGCCAGCAACATGATATCAAGCTCTTTCACATCCTCATGATCTGCAATTTTATCTGGATATCCAGACGTCAGCAGGATCTTCATATCTGGATAAAGAACAGCGATCTGCTTCGCAAGGTCGACACCGCTAACCCCTTTTGGCATGACAACATCACTGATCACCAGATCAATTTGCTCCGCGTTTTCACGCAAAGTTGTCAGCGCGGCAGCCCCGTCTTCAGCCTCAATCACTTCGTACCCCAGCTCCTTCAACGTCGCAGACGTTACTTCGCGAACCTGCTCATCATCCTCTACAAGAAGAATGGATTTTTGGGGACCTAACTCCAGCGCAGAATTAGTATCCACACCGCCACCCACCTCAAACGGCTCAGAAATCGGCAGGTAAATGGATATGGTGGTTCCCACCCCTTCTTCACTGGCGATTTCCATGTGTCCGCTGGACTGTTTGACAAAGCCGTAAACCATGCTCAAGCCAAGCCCACTGCCCTTACCAACCTCTTTCGTTGTGAAGAAAGGATCAAGAACCTGCCCTAGAACATCTTCGCTCATCCCACAGCCGGTATCACTCACCGTGAGGCACGCATGCGGACCTGAAATCGGATCCTTTGAAAGGCCGATGACTTCCCCATCCAGATCAACCCTCTCCATACAAAATGTAAGCGTTCCCCCATCTGGCATGGCATCCCTTGCATTCAGGGACAAATTCACCAAGGCGTTTCCAAAGATGTCACTATCAATATTAACGAATATTGGGTCTTCGGGGTGTTTGATGACGATCTGAATGGTCTCTCCCAAAGTCCGCTCAAGGAAGGAAAGCGTATCATCAACGAGATGCTGAATATTTGTAACCGCAGGGGATAACATCTGGCGCCGGGAGAATGAAAGCAACTGTTTTGTGAGGGTAGCCCCTCGCCCCACAGCATTGAGAGCATTATCAATCTGCCGACGTAATGGCGCATCAGGGTCCAACTGCTCTAGGGCCAATTCAAGATTACCCATCATAACCGCCATCAGGTTGTTAAAATCATGAGCAACACCGCCGGTAAGCTGCCCCACAGCCTCCAACTTTTGGGATCGGTTTACCTGTTCTTCCAACATCTTCCGCTCAGTATTATCCTGAACCAGAGACATCACCCCAATGACCTCACCGTTTTTGCCAATGATGGGAGTGTTGTACCAGTCACAATTAATGACACGCCCGCCCTTTGTCAGGTTTTCATTGGTCGAGCGAATACCCCCCCGATTTTCAAGAAGCAGCTCCCAAATCTGGTTCACCTCGTCTTCAACATCAGGGGGCAAAATTGTCTCAGTTACGTGACGGCCAATCGCTTCCTTAGCAGTGAACCCAAAAATGCCTTCAGCCGCTTTATTCCACTCCGTAATTCGAAAATCTCGATTAAATGCCATACTGCCAAGCGGAGTATTCTCCAAGTGATGTGATAGCCTGGCCTGGCTTTCTTGAAGAGCATCCTCCACATGAAGGCGACGAGCGACCATGTCATTCGCGGCGGCGGCAATCTCCTCAAACTCTTTAAATTGCATACTGTCCGTATCAATCTTAGAATTTTCAGGATCGGCGCTTGTGAAAAAGTCCATGAAACGCTGATAGTTACGTTTAATTCTCGCGGTTTCCCGCTCCGCCGAGAAGAAAATCACCAAAACCAGAGATACCAAAGCGACAGATACAATCAGTAAGACAGTGTTTCGATCCTGCCGGCTCTTGTCCTGTAATCCAGCGATGGCGCCCTCAAGGACCCTGAGATCAAATCCCGCACCGATATACCATTCCCATTCAGGGATACCGATCACATAACTGATCTTTTCAATAGGTTTCGCGCCGGTTGAAGCGGGTATATGATAGGTAAAGAAGCCACCGCCCTGCTTGGACAGCTTAATCAGTTCCTGAACCACAAAAACACCGTTCACATCTTTCGCGCCAAGCACGCTTTTACCCTTGGCTGGCCCTGCTAAAGAGAACCCATCCCAGGTGGCAGCGAACACATAACCGCCGTCATCGAACTGAAGCTGATTAATTTGATCGAGGACCAGAGATTGATATTCCGCCAAGCCCTTCGCCTCGGCGGGGGCTTTAAAAGCATTAATTTCTCTATTGATTAGTCTTTCAGCACTTTGGACAAAGCTTTTGATAAATTGTTGTTGCTGGCTGATATAATCCTGACGGATTTCCTGAACGCGTTCATGGTAATGGGAATAAATACTATAAACCCAGAATCCACCCAAAATTATGGTCGTTAAAATAGTAACAAACAGGAGCCTTAAGGTAAGCGCCTTACTTAACGAGGGCTTCGACATAGGAACGATCCAACCAACACGAACAAAACATAATCCATGAATAATATACGATTTATGTATTGATACGATATTAATTTACAGACAATTCGCCTAAATCTTTAGGGTCAGTGCATTTGAGAGATTAGAAGACAGCCCCCAACAATACCCCTTTCCACTATTATGAACCTAATCAACAGGTTGATATTCAATCCCGTTAAACCTTAATTCTTGCAAACTAAGCGTTTTTGCTTCTTGGGCTTCACATTCCGCGTCTGCATTGACTTTGTTTTTACTGGTTACCGTATGGCTTTTTATTTTGATGTTGGCGAAACCGTTTGATTTTTGATCGGCCATAAACAAGATACTTTCCGTATCTGAAAATTCTCCGGTGCAATCCCCATCCCAACGCCCGGTAGCTTCCTTCATAGGAAATGCATCAAGCACTTTGTCTAACTTGCCGCCTGACTTGACGAAAAGAGAAAGGGTCTCGCTGTCATACGGATTCACTCGCGACATACCGGAATAGCGGACACGAACACCGAAAGCTCGAATATCTGGTGCCATGCGGTATGGCGCTGTATCCAAGCTAATTTCTTGAAGCTCTATGGCATCTGAGACCCATTGGTTTGTCTGGCCGCTTTCAAAATACGTGTGGGTCATTTCTCCGGTGCGATTGTCAGCCAAAACAATATGGCAATTGAGCACAAAATACTGCTCTCCCTCCTCCACGATCTCAGGAATAACGACAATCACTTCATCAGGATCTTCCGGGTTTGCTTTGGACGCGATGAGGTCTGTTTTAACGTTTAACGGATCAACCCCTAACTCGTGTAAAACGGATAGGACCACAGTATAATCCGCCAAAGTATCGCTCAGCTTTCGGGAACTTATTTTATCAATAGTGCCGTCGAAACTAACGGCAAACTCTTGCTCATCTATTTCCTTGATCAAGTCCCAGGAAACACGATGTGCCCTTATCCCATTTTCGGTTAGTCTTGATCTTATTTGGCTCTGACCATCTGCGGTTTCATCATAAGCAATCAATTGGTGGTCAAGAATATTACCGTTTGCATCATAATTGATGAGAGTGGTTTCCATCTCGTGCTCACCTATTATGTAGGTAACCAACACTGAATGGAAATTTGGATAAAACACGACTTTGTAAGAAGCCATTGCCCGATACCGAGAATTAGATTCATAGAAATCAGGGTACAGAGTTTCGATTTTCAAAGCGCGGTGATTGATCGGATTTACGTCATCCGCGTCAATAAAACTACCAAAGTTTGCTTCCACAATTAGCGGCAGCTCGCGCACTTCCATCGCGGTGATCTCTGCTTGAAAAGCAGATAACCTTGCGTCATCTCCCGACGCATTTTCCACGGCATCCTGTGCCTCAGCTGCTTGGGCATTCATAGGTAAACTTAGGTAATTTTGTGCAAGAACAGCTAGAGCCAATCCAAACACAAAAGGTCTAACAATTCTCATGATCATATCACGTCAAAAGTTTTTTCAAGGAGATAGTGAATTACGGCCAAGGCACCCAAAATCACTAATAGAGAGAACGCTCGTACTTTAATTTTTGGCTTAGAAGGGGCGTATTTCTTTTTAAGGTACAACACATCAAAACCGATAAACACGGCCGCCAATATGGCGCCTATGATACCCCCTACCTGAAATAATCCGATATAATATATTTTTGACATCATAAATGAGATGACGGTTGTCTCTTCTGGCGCCGAGCCCAGCAACAGGAACATATAACCGATCCCAAGAAAGAGAGCGACCAAAGCCCAAAGGGTATATTCTAGCGTTGTCTTCACCATTTTATTTTCATTGGGTTATGGCTTTAGTTAAAGATGGAAGATTGGAAATACTGACGGATTTAACGGGGCCGTTTTCGTCAAAATAGTGTAATTCACCGCAATACATCGTTACATCATCATTGCAAGACGCATACGAAAATTCTGCCAACTTGTACTTGATGTACATCCCCAACTCTTCGGTAACAAGGCCGCCTAAGTCCTCCTCATTTTCAAGAAAATAAGCGGTTCCCTCATCCTGAAACACACTCAAAGGGAAAGCCTTATAATACTCATAGAAGAAAATGGAATTTTCATTTTGGTAGCTGAGCTTTTTACCCGCCAAAACCCCTTTGCTAAAATGATGTTGGACGGTGTCTCGGATTGCTTGATAAAGAAGCCCCTGATCTTTTTCGGGATATTCGACCAAATAAAGATCAGGATACACCCCAGATTGTATAAATCGCATATTCTTGAAAAAGAAGTGATGAACCCCTCCCCCAACAAGCGCGAATACTAACACCGCACATAAAACCTGTGTTCTTATTCTATCACGCAACACCCACTTAAGAAGCCGGATCGCAAAGAATAAAACCCCGATCAACAAGAGGATCAGAAAGATAACGATAATCACTTCCATCAGGCTTTAAGCTCTCAAAAATTTAACGTTTCAATACCGATCCATAGCGTCAAAATAAATATCAATATCAATCAGTGGTATAATTCATAACAAATAAAAAATCGTAGATGTTTGATTTGACTATGATTTACTTTATGGCCTGCATATGGCGCGCTCCTATTGATCCAGCTTTCTTTTTGCACCAAATAAATTCTTATACAACAAGATTTACAACCGACAACTTAATTAGATACCCCTTTCAATAGTTTTCACTCATAAAAAAGCAGGCCCAAAACAAGTGTCTCGGGCCTGCAAGTTAGGTCGGGAGTAAACCAACCTGTATTAAAACATCTGTTATGACATGCTGTTAGGCAGCCAGGTGGACAGGATTGGGAATTGGATGAGGATGTAGAGAACAACCAGTTCGATCAGAAATAAAGGCGTAATCCCTTTATATAGCGTCGTTAACTTCAAATCCTTATCCGAGGCACTCACAACCGCGAAGAGGTTAATTCCAACGGGCGGTGTAATCACCCCCACCTCCATCAGCTTAACGACGATGACAGCAAACCAAATGGGGTCAAATCCCATATTGCTGGCAACGGGCACCAGCACGGCCGCCGCCATAATCAGGATCGCAAGACTGTCCAGAAACATCCCAAGGATCAGGAAAAGAACAACCATTGCAAACAGAAAGCCTGCATTGCCCAATCCCAAATCTGTAATCAGATTAATTGCTTCCCGTACAAATCCGGAAAAAACCAGAAACCGCGAGAATGTAAGGCCGCCGATTACGATAACCGCGAGAACCGCTGAAATTTTAACGGTTGCCTTGACCGCCTCCCAAATATCGCCGCCATTCTGACGCTTCATCATCAAAACAATCAGGATAGCACCGACTGCGCCGACACTACCTGCCGCAGATGGAGGAACTGTGCCTGTGTAAATTCCACCAATAACAATAAAGGAGAGTAGCAATACCGCCCATATTGGCTTTAGCGATGAAAACTTATCTCCCCAGCTATATTTTTCAGAATGCTGAGGCACCCAGTCAGGCTTCACGCGGGCAATAATCATAATGCCAACGATATAACCGACAACGGTAATTATGCCCGGAATAATACCGGCGAGCAAAAGCTTGCCAACAGACTGCTGGGTCAGCAAGGCATAGATCACAAAGGTGATTGATGGGGGAATGAAAGCCGCCAGTGTTCCTGATGCAGCGATCACACCGCCTGCGAGGCCCTTATTGTAGCCAAGGCGTGTCATTTCCGGATAAGCGATCCGTGTGAACACAGCGGAGTTCACAATGGTGCTTCCAGATACCGCGGCGAATGCCGCAGAGGACGCCACCGTTGACATCAACAACGACCCCTTTAATCCCGCGAGCCATTTATGGGCCGCATCGAACATATCCCGCATGAGCCCGGCATTGGACGCGACAAGCCCCATCAAAATAAACATCGGTACAACAACAAGGGAATAGTTTGAGGCAACCTCAAACGGCATTCCGAATAAAATGATTGTCGCTTTTGTGAGACCGAACTGAAGGCCAAGACCAACCGCACCCACGGTAAACAGGGCGGCCCCAATTGGCATTCCCGTAAAAATAAGAATAATCAGCGACAGGATACCCAATCCGCCTGTTAATAACGCATCCATAACTTAACTCTCCGCAGATGGGGTATGTTGTTTACGTGACTTTGGGCTCACCTCGCGGATCAAACGAGCACATAAAGTCATCAAGGCCAATGTCGCACCGACGGCGGCTAGCATCTTAAAGGGCCAAAGCTGAAAATTAATGGCACCTGTCATCACATCGCCTTTGTCCCACCCCTTCAATGCCAGCTTCCAGCTGAGAAAAGTCAGAATTGAGAAAAAGCCGATGGTGCAAATGTTGTTAAATGCCGACAATAAACGGCGAAAGCTTGCCGGGACCGCATTAATCAGTAAGTCCACGGAAATGTTGTCGTCATCTTTTGCCGCCATAGGCATGGCAAGAAACAGACAACTAACCAGCAACATGCTAGAGAATTCAATAGTACCGGTGATCGGAGCGTTAAATACAGACATAGCAACTACGTCTAACGTCCCAAGCCCAGCCATAATCAGCGCGCAGATGGCAGATAAAGTCCCCGACTTTTCCGCCAACCAATCAAGAGTTCGCAACAACATCATAAAAATCCAAGATTAAAAAATGGCCCGACATGCGGACCATTTTTATAATGCGATAATCCGATTAGAGGTTTAATTCTTTTACGAGGAAGGCTTCCACCTCTTTCGCAACGGCCTCTGCGTCCGGACCAAACTTGGCAGTAGACTGAACATACTGCTCCAACATCCATTTTGGAGAGAATTTCTCTTTAATCAGATGACCATCAGAGATCGTGTTTTTGGTAAGTTTGTTGCTAAACAGCTGATCTGCTTTGCCCTGCAAGGTCGTCACAACCTTATTGCCTGTCACCTCACCTTTTTCAGAGGCGGCCCAGAAGGCTTTCTTCTGATCTTCTGACATTTCATCAAGCAGATCATTATTAATATACGCGAGGTAAGAGCTCACTGCCCCAAACTCAAAATCTACATAATATTTCGCAACTTCATGAATTTTGAAGACGAGATGAGCCACGCGGGAGAAGTAAGCGCAATCCACAACGCCGCGCTGCATCGCTTCATACACTTCATGGGTCAAGGTATTAACTGGCACCGCACCCAACTCTTCGAATACTTTCGGGATAAAGGCACCGAATGTCCGAATTTTCAGACCATCTAAATCCGCAACCTTTTCAACCGGCTTGTTACACAACAGCACATATGGATCCAGACCACGGAACATAAACGGCGTTACACCAGCCTTTTCATATGTTTTCTGTGTCAGTGGAAGTGTCTGCAAAGCTTTCTTGTAAAGAGCGGCAACCTGCTCCTGATCTTCGAACATCAAGGACATGCCAAACGCTTCATATGCCGGAAACTGAGAAGCGTAATGGTTTGTTGGGAAAGAAGCGATACCCACAACGTTATTTGCAACGAAATCCAGCATCTCTTTTTGACCACCGAGGGAGCCACCAAAATGCAGTTTGATTTTATATTCGCCGCCTGTTCCCTGCTCAAACGCTTCCGCAAACGCTAGTTCAGCTTTGTTAGGTGGAAATTTCTCTGGCAGGAAATGCGCAAAATCCAATTCTTTTGCATATACGGATTGCGCCGCAAATAACGCGGCAGACATACCAGCTAAAGCAACACCAACTTTACGAAACATTACTTTCTTCTCCACAAATAGAAGGAACTCCCTAAACGAGCCAGACTTGGTGTCAACTCTTCAGATTGACTATTGACTTCATTCTGTCAGCTCACCATCATACATGACACGAATGTCATGTCTGGTCAATTAAAAACATGACGCCAGTGTCATTTTGGTGTAAACGACGCTATAACATGTCTATCGGGAGAGTGTAAAAGTTCCAATGAATACCAACATTTACCATATGGAACAGGGCTTTACGGACAGAAAAGCCCTTGAAGAATTAAAAATTGGGAAACTAAAAAAGCAAATCCAGAGAGTGTATGACAACTCTCCATTCCATAAGGAAAGATTTGATCTCGTTGGCTTTCGCCCTGAGATGTTAAAGCGGGCTGAAGACCTTAAAGACGTTCCATTTTTTGACAAGACACAAGAACGCGCCAGTCAGGCGGAAAGCCAGGAGAAGGGCTATACCGCGCTTGGGATGCACATTGTCTGTGACCCTCGCGATGTTCAGCGAATAAGTTCCACTTCAGGAACCACAGGCAACCCAACTTTTACTGGCTACACCCAAAAAGACAGTGAAGTCACCGCAGAAATTATGCGTCGGGCGATGCCAATCATGAACGCCAAACCCGGCGACATCGTGATGCATGCCTTTGTCCTTTCCATGTGGATTGCTGGTGTTCCAGTGGCCGATATCATGCAGATGGCGGGTCTTTGTGTGGTCCCTATTGGCGGCACCAGCGGTGCGGAACGATTTGCGGTAACGGCGAGATCCGTAATGCCAAAGCAATTGAACTGCACCCCTTCTTACGCCGTTTGGATGGCTAAAGAGCTTCAAAACAAGTATGGCATTGATCCTGCCGAATTTGGATTCGAACGGGTTCTTCTGGCCGGTGAACCTGGCGGCTCAATCCCGGAAGTGCGTGAAGAGATTTCAAAACTCTGGGGTGGCGTGAAGATATATGATGGCATTGGGGCGATGCATTCCAGCTTCTTCTCCTCTTTTAACTGCGATCACAACACAGGTCTTCATTTCCTCGCGGAAGATTTCATCCATCTGGAGTTGATTGACCCTGCGACCGGGGAGATACTCCCCCTTGAAGACGGCGTCAGCGGTGAAGGTGTTTACACAGCCCTAGACAAAGAATGTGCACCTGCGATCCGCTTCCGTTCAGGAGACCGCTTCGTCCTTCGCCGGGGACAATGTGCCTGTGGCCGGGATACTCTCCGCTATCATGTTGAAGGCCGCACCGACGATATGCTGCTTGTTCGGGGGGTCAATGTTTTCCCTGCCGCTATCAAAGCAATTGTGAGCCGTTTTGGCGATCATGGCGTTACCAATAACATGCGGGTGGTTCTAACCTCGAAACCACCTGTGCAAGAACCACCGCTTGAGGTTCGGGTCGAGCTGGCCGCTGATTTACCAGAAGAGGCAACGAAAGAACTCGCCGCTGAAATGTCTGCGGTTATTTCAAAAGAGTTGCGTTTCAAATGCCAGATCACATTGCAGGCGAACGGCACGCTCGATGCATTTCAACAAGACAAAAACCAGAAACAACAGATTTTCATCAAGGAATATTGAGGCACCTTATGTCAGATACACAATCAGCAGAAGTTCTGTATGAAGTGCAGGATGGGGTGGCCATCATCACCCTCAATCGCCCTGAAAAGATGAACACATTTAGCAAAGTTGTTTTTGCGAGCTTTAACGAGATGATCGCGCGTTTTAAGAAGGATGAAAATGCGGCGGTTTGTATCATTACAGCGAACGGTGATGAAGCTTTCAGCGCCGGTTTCGATATCGAAGCAGGTAGCAACCTCCTCTCCTCTGGCAATTATCAGGATAGCAATCAGTTTGAACTCGATTTCATGCTGGATGATCTTGGTGGCAAACCTGTCATTTGGGCGGGTTTTGGCTACTGCGTCGGGCAAGGAATGGCATTGGCTGCTTGGGCGGATATCCGCATCGCAACTGCGGACACACGTTTTTCTTTACCAGAAGCCAAAATTGGTATTTCTGCGGTGACCCTCCCTATTCTCTTGATGGACCAGATGGGATTATCTCAGGCAACTTACTCACTACTTTATGGGGGGCACTTGGATGCAAACTGGGGCCTTCGAAGCGGCTTCCTGCATGAAGTGGTTGACCGCGAAGAACTTCTGCCTCGTGCTTTAAAAATAGCAAAAGAGATGAGGCAACAAGCCCCGCTTGCGTTGCAAGCCCATAAAAAATTACTTTGGGCGCAACGAACCGAGGAGCGACAAACTGTTTTGGAAAAAGGCTTGGAGTTCAGAAATAAAACCATGTATTCACAAGACTTCGTTGAGGGTATTAACGCTTTTCTTGAGAAACGCCGTCCCACTTTCACTGGAAGCTGATCAAAAACAATGAATGAAAACGTATCGCTTACCGAATTCGCAGCCCGCAGCTACATCGATATCCTGAAAGAACGGATTGAAGATGACACAGAGGCTGGCCGCGGCGAAAAGCGTAAATATATGCTGATGTTGGCCGCAGCGGAAATCCTTCAGGGCGAAGGCTTTCATGACCTGAGCATCGCCAAAATCGTCAAACAGGTGGGTGCGGCGCGCGGCACGTTTTACATTTATTTTGAGAACAAAACGGATATCGCACTGCAGGTGTTGAGTGATTTTCGAAACACCCTCCTCGAATTATACCGCCCGCAATTTTCTGTCGATGGCCCTGACTGGAATGAGCGTATCTTCCTTGCAGAGTTTTATTATGCGGACTTGCACGAAAAAAACAGCGGCCTGCTGAGAAGTTTTTATCAACTCCATGATGTGGAGCCCGATTTTAGAAAACTCCGCTTCGAACGCGAAAAAAACTGGCACGAAAAACAATATAAAAGCCTGATCCGCCATCTGGGAGAGCCTGCAAGCAAGGCAGAAGACACTGAACTTCGCCAGAAACTGCATGGTCTGCGTGCGATGTCAGAAGAGTTGTGCAAACAAATCTACATCGAACAAATGCCAAACCTCATAGAGCTCTTCCCAACCCCGCACCACATCGCCAAAACAACCAGCGCTCTATGGGAAAGCGCATTCGTCAAATACCGAAAGTAATGATCAGAGCCCTGCACATTTAGGCTCGAGCCCTCGAAGCTGATCTCCCCCCAGAGATTATGGCGTAGAAAGGAAAGCGGGACAGCCGATACGTCTCAGTTTTTACTTTTCTGTTTGTCTAAATTCATTATATCAATGGCTGTAAGCTTTTGAGGTATTTGGCATGACCAAACTAAACAGAACCATCAGCATTGCCCCCATGCTGGACTGGACGGATCGGCATGATCGTTATTTTTTGCGATTGATTACGTCCAAGGCACTTCTCTATACGGAGATGGTGACGACAGGTGCTATTCTGTTTGGCGATGAGAAACGGCATTTGTCATTTGATCCCGCGGAGCAGCCCGTTGCCCTGCAGTTGGGCGGGAGCAATACTGGCGACCTGGCCAAATGTGCAAAGCGGGGCGAGGAATATGGCTATCAAGAGATCAATCTGAATGTGGGTTGCCCCTCCGATCGGGTGCAAAATGGACGTTTTGGTGCCTGCCTGATGGCGGAGCCTGCATTGGTGGCCGATTGTGTTGCCGCCATGCAAGATGTCACTACCCTGCCCGTCACCGTGAAAAACCGGATCGGGATTGATGATCTGGATAGCTATCAGCACCTGACTGATTTCATTGGGACCATTGCGGATAAAGGCTGTGAAACCTTTATCATTCATGCGCGTAAAGCGTGGCTAACGGGTCTGTCCCCAAAAGAAAACCGCACGGTTCCGCCGCTGGATTATCCGCGGGTCTACCAACTTAAGAAAGATTTTCCAGATTTGGAGATCATCATCAATGGTGGCATTCAGACATTGGATGAGATTGATGAGCATCTGAAACATGTAGACGGCGTCATGATCGGTCGCGAAGCCTATCAGAACCCTTACTTCTTAGCGGCAATTGATGCCCGTTATTATGGGGTGTCTGACGACCGGCCGAAGCGCAAAGAAGTTGTTGAGCAGATCCTGCCATATATTCAGCGGGAGATGGACAGAGGGGTGCCGTTAAAGTCCATCACCCGCCATATGCTGGGGCTATTTCAAGGTCGCCCCGGAGCAAAAGCCTGGCGCCGGCACATTTCGGAAAATGCGCATCTGCCGGGCGCAACCCCGGACTTGCTGTCCGAGGCTGCGTCGAAAGTTCGTTAAGCGACGGCCTGCTGCTTACGATTGGCAAGCAACTGATCTACACTGAACGCGCCGCTTCCATATGCGACCAGCAGCAGGAGACCACCAGATACGGCAATGTTT
>JAEPMY010000157.1 GCA_017643685.1 Sneathiella sp. | reverse complement strand
CGGTGCGGGTAAATCTACCATTTCCCGTATTTTATTCCGCTTTTATGACGTGAATGAAGGCGCGGTTAAAATTGATGGCCATGATATCCGCACCCTGAAGCAGAAAACTGTGCGGGCCTCCATCGGTATTGTACCGCAAGATACGGTCCTCTTTAATGATACCATCGCCTATAACATCGGTTATGGCCGTCCTGACGCCAGCCGCGAAGAGGTGGAAGAAGCCGCCCGGATGGCAAGCGTTGAGAAATTCATTCAGAATCTCCCCGATGGTTTTGACACAATGGTTGGGGAGCGTGGATTGAAACTATCCGGCGGTGAAAAGCAGCGGGTTGCCATCGCCCGTACCATCCTTAAAAAGCCTAGAATTCTGCTTTTTGATGAGGCAACCTCGGCCCTTGATACCCGGACGGAGAGAGACATTCAGGAGAGCCTGAAAGAAGTTTCCAAAGGCCGGACAACCCTTGTAATTGCACACCGTTTGTCCACGGTTGTCGATGCGGATGAAATTATTGTCCTTGATCGGGGGCGCATTGTTGAAAAAGGAACACACCATCACTTGCTTGAAATGAAGGGGCAATATGCGGAAATGTGGGCCCGTCAGCAGGAAGCAGCCGATTATCAGGAAAAGCTGGAACAGGTGATGGAATAGTCCTAAATTAAAGGATGAGTATCTTATGGGTTCTTTTTGAGCCCCAGATGGGATATAGCCTGTCCCAAACGAAACATGAGAAAGTTGTTTGATATGGATACGTTAAAAACAGTTATGGTGCCGATCAATAAGGAAGGCCATCTGTTTATTGCCATTTTCGCAATCGTGGCATTGGCCCTGTTTATTTTGGCCGGTCCGTTTCTTGGCTGGATCGGGGTGATCCTGACAGCATGGTGCGTCTATTTCTTCCGCGATCCTGATCGCTTTGTGCCAACACGTGACGGCGTGATCGTCAGCCCTGCTGATGGCGTCGTGCAGCTGATTGAACGCGCTGTTCCACCTGAAGAGTTGGGCCTGGGCAATGATCCAATGCTGCGGATCAGTGTTTTCCTGAATGTGTTTAATGTTCATGTAAACCGCATCCCCCTTGGCGGTAAGGTTGTAAAAACAGTTTATCGTCCGGGTAAGTTTCTGAACGCAGCCCTTGATAAAGCTTCAGAAGAGAACGAGCGTCAGGCCGTTCACGTCCAAACCGAAGATGGCAAAGACATCGTTTTTGTGCAGATCGCTGGTCTTGTAGCGCGTCGCATCGTTTGCCATCTTAGCGATGGTCAGGAAGTTAAAACAGGTGAGCGCTTTGGCCTGATCCGTTTTGGCAGCCGCACAGATATCTACCTGCCAGAAGGGGTTGAACCTCTGGTTGGTGTTGGTCAGAATATGATTGGCGGCGAAACTGTGATCGCTGATCTGAAAGCTGAGAACGAAACACCACTGGCAGTAGAGGTTCGCTAATGTCTCTGGGGCGACGCAAATTTAGGGATTTACCGATTAATTCCCTGATCCCGAATATGCTGACAACACTGGCGCTTTGTGCTGGTTTGACTTCCGTTAAATATGCGCTTGAGGGTCGGTGGGAGCCAGCCGTTATCGCCATTCTAGCCGCAGGCGTCCTTGATGGCCTTGATGGCCGTATGGCGCGTCTTTTAAAAGGAAGCTCAAAATTCGGGGCAGAGTTGGACAGCCTGTCTGATTTTGTCAGCTTCGGTGTGGCCCCGGGCTTGGTTCTATACCTTTGGACACTGGATACAGGCCTTGGCGGTATCGGCTGGATCGTCGCCCTTACCTTCACCGTGTCTTGTGGTCTGCGTCTGGCGCGTTTTAACGCCATGCTGGACGAGGAAGTCCCAGAATGGGAAGGGAAGTATTTTACCGGAATTGCAGCGCCTGCCGGTGCCTCAATTTCCCTTCTCTTTATGGTTATCAGCTTCTACTCAGACGCTGAGATTTTCAAATCTGCCATTTTGAATGCTGGCTGGCTTTTGTTCATGGCGTTCCTGATGGCGAGCCGTATTCCAACCTTTTCCATTAAACGGATTAAAATCTCCCGCAGTCACATCATTTTCTTTTTGATGGTGGTGGCATCTACTGTGGCGGTGATGACCATTTATCCGTGGCATGTGCTGACAGGAATTGCGCTGCTATATTTGGGCACCATTCCTTTTGCGATTGCAACGCACCGTCGTCTCTCTAAGGAAGAGGCAACAAAGACGGCCAAGGAAAAGTCTGAAAATGTTGTGGATGTGAAATCTTCCAACGAAAAATAACTGATCTTATTTGATCAAAGAAAAAGGCAGCCGATGGGCTGCCTTTTTTGTTGGGTTATTCAGCGGGGTTCTGAACCCCTTGAATTTTCACCTGCATCTTTTGACGCTTTTTCTCTTTGCGCCGTGCGAAGAAATCACTGACATTCGCGCCGACCATCAACAGACATGGTGTAATGATCAGTGTCAGCACAGTCGCGAAGCTAAGGCCAAAGGCCACAGCCGTTGAAAGCTGCACCCACCATTGAGAGGAAGGGGCCCCGGTTGTCACT
The DNA here is from genome assembly GCA_017643685.1 of Sneathiella sp. GTDB lineage: Bacteria > Pseudomonadota > Alphaproteobacteria > Sneathiellales > Sneathiellaceae > Sneathiella. Next base: position 2,038 of record JAEPMY010000157.1, on the reverse strand, counting down.
TCGCGGGTAACGAAGTCGATATTGACCTGCATCGCCATCGGCAGAAGACCGAAGATCGTGGTTACAGTCGTCAGCATCACCGGACGAAGACGCTGTGCGCCTGTCCGCAGGATTGCTTCCATCGCGGCCATGCCCTGTTTGCGCAGATGAGCAAAGGTATCGATCAGCACGATATTGTTATTCACCACAATACCGGCCAACGAGATAACCCCAATACCCGTCATCACGATCCCAAAAGGCTGCCCTGTGATCAGAAGACCAACAAACACCCCAATTGTGGACAGGATGACCGCTGATAGGATCAGGAAGGCATGATAGAAGCTGTTAAACTGCGTCACCAGAATGATTGCCATCATAAAGAGGGCCACCATAAAGGCTTTGCCAAGGAACTCCTGCGCCTTTTTCTGCTCTTCATCCTCACCTTTAAATCGGTAAGACACATCAGGATCCAGATTGGCTTCTTCGATCAGCCATTTTTCGATTTCTTTCACCTTGCTATCGACAAGAACGCCTTCCTTTACGTTGGCTTTTACTGTCATGACCCGGCGACTATCAACGCGGTTGATGGTACCCACTTTCTGCTGTGGGGTGCGGGTTGCAAAGTTTGAAATCGGTACCATGCCACCTGGCGTATTGACCTTCAGGTTATCCAGTTGATCCAAGCTGCGGTATTCTTCTGGATAGCGAAGGCGGATTTCAACCTCATCATCCACTTCTTGCGGACGATATTCATGGGCTTTGATACCGTTTGTGACGAGCTGGATGGTTTTACCAACCGTTGTCACATCCGCGCCAAAACGCCCCGCCTGTGCACGGTCCACTTCGATTTCCCACTCAATACCTGGGATAGAGCGGCTATCTTCCACATCGAGGAGGTCGGTAACTTTCTCGTCCAGATGTGCACGGATTTTCGCGATCTCAGGCGCCAACTTCTCCGCAAAGCGAGAAGATAGCTCAATCTGAACATCTTTACCGGTTGGCGGGCCATTATCCGGCACGCGCGTTTCAACCATGATCCCTGCAATATGCTTTGTCCGTTTCCGAATATCCTCGAAAACCTCGGCAGCAGGGCGGCGTTCATTCCATTCTTTGAATTCCATCTGGATGACACCGATGACATCCTCGGAAATATCCTGACCGTCAGAGCCACCACCCGTTTTGGAATAAATGGCAGTGAAGTCATTCAGGCGCAGAATTTCTCGTTCAACCTTCTGAACCAATGCGTCTTTTTCAAGCGTGGACATATTACCGCGCGCATGAACATAGACAAGCGCCATTTCCGGCTCAACTTCCGGGAAGAACTCAACACCGTTACCGTGAGTGGAGTAATAAGTCTGAACCCCGATCAGAATTGCAAAAGCCAGGATCACGAACTTGGTCGGGTGACGCAGCGCAAATCCGAGCGTGCGGACATAACCACCTGTTGCCCCGCCGATTTGGCGAATATCACCTGTCTCAGCGGCAGCCAATGCCCCCAGTGTTTTCGCATTCATGGAGCCAGCTTTACCAAACACTGATCCCAGCGTTGGCACAAAGATAAGCGCCATCAGAAGCGATCCCGTCAAGGTCACAATCAAGGTAATGGGGAGGAATTTCATAAATTCACCCACAACCCCCGGCCAGAACAGAAGCGGCATAAACACCGCAAGGGTCGTCGCGGTGGACGCGATAATCGGCCATGACATCCGCTTGGCGGCAAGGGCATAGGCTTCTGCCTTGTCATATCCTTCCGCCATTTTCCGGTCGGCAAATTCGGTCACCACAATGGCACCGTCCACCAACATTCCAACCGCAAGGATCAGGCCGAACAACACAACGATGTTGATGGTAAATCCAAAGAGATAAAGATACAGAATGCCGATCAGGAAGGACCCCGGAATTGAAAGTCCCACCAAGCCAGCGGTGCGCAGACCAAGGGCGCTGATCACAACAATCATCACCAGGATAATCGCACTGATGATATTGTTTTGCAGGTCATTCAGCATGATACGGATATCAGATGATTTATCCTGACTGAATGTAACCTGTAGTCCTTCTG
>JAEPMY010000073.1 GCA_017643685.1 Sneathiella sp. | reverse complement strand
CCAGTTTGGCGATATCATTAAATGTCGCCTTCATCCCGGACAAACTCAGCGGCGCAAGGGCGAGCATATTATCGGTCAGCTCCTGTACTTTAGCGTCCAGTGCATCTGCCGCCACCAGATAATCGATAAAACCCACTTCTTTCAGCTGTTCTCCGCTCATAACCTCCCCGGCAAGGAACAACCGCTTTGCAACGCTGATCCCCAGAATAGAGACGGCACGCGCCATCCCTGCGCCGTGATAATGAATACCAATTTTTGCGGGTGGAATGAAGGATTTCAGAGAGGCTGCCCCCACCCGAAAATCACATGCGAGCGCCAAATCAGTACCGCCCCCATAAACGCCCCCATTCAGGCGGCAAATCATCGGAAAGGGCATATTTTCGATCTGATTTGTCAGAAGCTCCAGCGGGTTTTTGGAAAAATCATAGTCTTTCAACTCTCCAAGATCCGCACCTGCACAAAAGCTTTTCCCTTCTCCCGTCAGAATACCAACTCGGATATCAGAGTTTTCGGCCAATTCCGCTAAATGGTGACGCAAAGCGGCCATTTCTTCAGGGTTCAGAACATTGTGAGAAGCTGGCTTTGTCAGCGTAACTGTGACGACCGCCCCTTGAATTTCGGAAGAAAAGAAAGAACTCATAAATCCCGGCCCATTTTCGTGTTTTCTTTGACTTGTAGCATAGGCTGGGGCTATTTGACGAGGCTAGATCATTTAAGGGGTAGGCTGAATGAGCTTCAGACGGTTAAAAATGGGGTTAAATACGGTTCTGGGGCGCAAAAAGCAGGGCTACTTTATTCCCTATCGCTATCTGGAAACGACCCCAACCTTGGGGGATCAGGTTCCTTACAAAACACAAAAAACACTGTTTGACGCCGAAAAAAACACGTTTTTGCACTATTTGAACCAAATTGCGTCCCACTTAGATCAATTCAAAGGATTTGGAAAAGCCCCACCGCCAGAACCCCGATTTGAACAGGACTGGTTTCCCCGGTTGGATGGGGCAGCGGCCTATAGCATGGTAAGGGAATTTGCCCCAAAAACCATCATAGAGGTCGGATCAGGCCACTCCACCCGTTTTATGCTTCGGGCAATTAAAGATGGAAAGCTGCAGACAGAGTTTCATGCGATCGACCCGGCCCCGCGCGCCGATATCAGTAAACTACCGATCAGTATTGATAACCAAATTGTCCAGAATAGCGACCCTTCCGTTTTTCAAAAATTGCAGGCTGGGGATATTCTCTTTATCGATTCCAGCCATATCGCCATGCCGGGCAGCGATGTTGATTATCTGTTCCTGAATATCCTTCCCGCCTTGCCTGCTGGCATCGTGGTACATATTCACGACATTTTCTTGCCAGATGCCTATCCCGCAGCATGGGAATGGCGCGGATATAATGAACAACAAGCCGTTGCCGGACTTCTAACCGGTGGTTTCGAAATCCTGTTTTCAAGTCACTATGCAGCCAAATATATGGCCGATGAGGTTGAAAAATCAGGGCTTGGTGATCTGCCGCTACCCAAAGGCGCGTTTGAAACCAGTTTGTGGCTGCGTAAAAAACCGTAACGAAAATATGAGGTTTTGTGACTGCTTTTTTTTAAAGCATCCGTCATATTCAAAACATGTGGGAAAAAGCACGCGACATATTATTGGGTGAGCCTGTCGAAGGACAATTACCCGCCCGGGTTCGGGAAGCCATTCAGAAACAACAGAACCAATCAGAAATCCTTATTGCATGGGTGCAGCTAGGACTGGTTTTGATTTTCTGGGCACTCTACGCTCTCTCACCCAAAACATTCTCCCAAGACAGTATGTTTGCACCGGTTCCCTATGCACTCGGTGGTTATCTTTGCTTCTCATTGATGCGGCTTTTTATTGCGCGCATCTGGCGCCTGCCTGCATGGTTTCTGATGCTGTCTGTGCTGGCCGACATGGCGTTGCTGATGTTTCTAATCTGGAGCTTTCATATCCAGTATCAGCAAGAACCCTCCTTTTATCTAAAAGCCCCAACCCTGCTGTATGCCTTTATTTTCATCGCCCTTCGGGCGCTTCGGTTTGAAACGAGATACATTCTGCTCGCAGGCGTATCGGCCGCTGCGGGATGGCTCATTCTCTTAGGATATGCAGTTCATTACGCAGGCGGAATGGATGTGATCACATCGGATTACGTGGTCTATACCATGTCCCACAAAATTTTGCTGGGCGCTGAGTTTGATAAGGTAATCAGTATCTTGGTGGTTACAGCAATTCTCGCACTGGTGATTGGTCGGGCTCGGCGGTTACTTATCAACTCCGTTGCGCGGGCCACGGCCGCTGAAGATTTGTCTCGCTTTTTCTCCCCGGAAATTGCAGCGCGGATTACCAAATCAGAAGGATGGATTGAGCCCGGCACCGGTCAAACCAGAAATGCGGCAATCCTTCATTGTGACCTTCAAGGCTTTACGCGCCTATCCATGGAAAAGCCCGCGAATGAAGTCATTTCATTACTGGCGGAATATCAATCAAGACTGGTCCCCATCATTCAAAAACATGGGGGCACCATCGACAAATTTTTGGGCGACGGCATCCTGGCCACTTTCGGCGCAGCGGTTGAAACCGATAGATATGCTGCGGAATGTCTCTGCGCCATTGAGGGAATGTTAGCTGATACGGAAACTTGGGCTAAGGAGAGAACGGAAAACGGCCTTGATCCGCAAGTTATCCGGTTTACGGCCGCATCCGGTCAGATCCTGTTTGGGGCGGTTGGTGACAAAAGCCGCCTTGAGTACACCGTAATCGGGGAGCCAGTAAATCTGGCGGCGAAGCTTGATAAACACGCCAAGGATGAACAGGCCAACGCTGTTGTAACCTTGCAGATTTTCGATGAAGCCATGAAACAGGGATACAGCCCCATCGCCACCCACGACATCCGGGCCGCCCGTCATGTGGGCGGCGTTACCGGACTTGTCGACCTGGTCGTGTTGGATTTACCCAGATCACCCTATTTATAAGGGTCTGCTGCATCCCGAAGGCCATCACCCAAGAAATTAAAGGCCAGCACAACGATAATAACAGGCACAACCGGATACATCAGCCATGGCGTTGTCGCTACTGCGTTGATGTTGGTTGTCTCATTAAGCAGTACGCCCCATGAGGTGATCGGCGGCCGCAACCCCAGCCCAAGGAAAGACAGCGCCGTTTCCCCCAAAATCATACTCGGTACCGCCAAAGAGGCACTTGCGATCAAGTGAGAGGCAAATGAGGGCAACAAATGCCGTCCGATAATCCGCGAAGGACTTGCCCCCATCAATTGGGCGGCGGTTGTAAAATCCTCCTCCCTCAAAGACAGGAACTTAGATCGAACCGCACGGGCAAGGCCCGGCCAATCGAGCAACCCCAGGATAATCGTCAGACCAAAGAAGACCCATATCGGCGACCATGTCACCGGTAATGCTGCAGACAATGCAAGCCAAAGCGGCAGTTGCGGCAAAGACTTCAAAAGCTCAATGGTTCGCTGGATAATGTTGTCAATCCAGCCCCCGTAATAGCCGGAGATACCCCCCAGAATAATGCCGAGGGTAAAACTGATAATGATCCCGATCAGACCAATGGTCAGCGAAATACGAGTCCCATGAATAATACGCGACAGGATATCCCGGCCCAGACGGTCAGTTCCGAGCCAGAAGAAAGTCGCCCGGCGCTGATCATCTGGGCAAACCAGATGTATATTTGAGTCTATCAAACCCCAGAATTTATAATCGTCACCCCGGCAGAAATAGCGAAGCGTATAAATCCGGTTTTTGTCGATATAGTATTCACGCTTGAACGTATCCAGATTAAGCCGCTGACGATATCCATAGACGAAAGGGGCTCTCAGTTCCCCTTCATGGAAGAGGTTAATTTCTTGAGGCGGCGCAAAAATATACTTCGTATTCCGGGTATGCAGGTCATATGGTGCCAAAAACTCCACAAACAGCGTCCCAATGTAGAAAAACGCAAGGACCAGCGCGCTAATCACAGCAAGACGATGCCGGCGGAATTTCCACCACATCATCTTCCATTGTGATGCCAGATAGAATTTTTCCTGCTCTGGAGACAGCTTCTCCACGGCGTATGGATCAAACGGCTCATCGGAGTGCCAATGATCCAGCTTACCGCCCTTACCTGTACCGAGGTTATTGCCACCGAAAAGATCACTCATTTCGTTGCCCCCCCTGACAGACGGATTCTCGGATCAAGTAATGCCAGCAATACGTCAGAAATAAACACGCCAATAACGGTCAGAAGCGCCAAGAACATCAAGAACGATCCCGCCAGATATTGATCCTGACTACGAAGCGCCTCCAGCAGCATTGGACCAGCCGTCGGCAAACTTAAAACCGCACTTACAATCACAGAGCCGGAAATGACATCGGGCAGTAGATTACCGATATCAGCAATGAACGGGTTCAGAGACATCCGCACCGGATATTTAACCAGCGCTTTCACTCTTGGCACACCTTTGGCTTTGGCGGTCGTCACATATTGTTTCTGCAACTCATCCAGCAAGTTGGCCCGAAGACGCCTGATCATGGCCGCAGTACCACTGGTCCCGATCACAATCACTGGAATGATCATATGATCCAGAACCGACATAACCTTGCCCACACTCCACGGCTGATCGAGATATTGCTCGTCCATCAAACCGCCAATAGAGAGGCCAAAATAATAGTTAGCATAATAAAGAAGCACCATCGCGAGCAGGAAGTTTGGTGTTGCCAATCCCAAATATCCGATCAAGGTAAACCCATAATCCCCTATGGAATATTGCCGGGTAGCGGAATACACACCGATTGGGAAAGCCACGAGGTAAATAAAAATAACGGTGGAGAAATTCACCACGAAGGTGAGCAGCATTCGATCTCCCAAAACTTCAGAGACCGGAAGGTCATAGGCGAATGAATGTCCCCAGTTTCCTTGGATAAGGCCATCAAAACCGTTCGGACCGGGCCAGAATCCCATCCAGATGGCATATTGCTCAATCGCCGGCTTATCCAGAGAGTATTGTTCCCGGTAAAAGGCTATTTTGGCAACCGCGCTCGCGCTTTCTCCTTGCGCTTTAAGCTCCTGCAACTGATTAGAGAGATAATCTCCCGGCGGCAGTTGGATAATGATGAAGGTCAGGATACTGATCACCAGAAGTGTCGGGATCATGACAAGGACACGTTGGATGAAATAGCTGAACATTTCGTCTATTCCTCCTTACCGCCGTCAGTGAAGTAGAAAGTATCGGGCAGATACATGCCGAAATGCGCCCCCGGATCCCAATTGAAAATAGCCGATTTTGGCACATTCTGCAGACGGTTAGTTGCAACAACCGGCTGCAAAATACCGCTAACGACCCCAATAGTGAATTGTTGCTCCGCATGGATGGACAGCATTTCCTGCCAGATTTCAGTACGGGTTTTATTGTCGAGGGCGAGTTGCCAAGACTTATAAAGCTCCATCAGGCGTTTTGCTTCTGGCATGTCAATCTCTTCACCAGAGGCGCCTTTTGTCTCGTAATATTGCCCCCATTTCGGCCATTGGTAGCTGATTTGACTGGTGGGCGCCAAAACTGAGGGGCTCGCCTCTGCCGTTGGAACGCCATTTTCAAGCCCCCACCAGACAGAGATTAAGGTCTCTCCAGAAAAGATCCGATTTCGGAACACAGCTCGCTGCGATGGCTTGGTGAAAAGCGCGATTCCAATCTCGCGCCAGCTATCACGGATCAACTCAAGGGCATCGGTCTGCTCGGTGCTCTCACCAGCAGTTTCCACGATGATGGACAGCTCCTGCCCATTTGCCGTCAACCGGATACCGTTTTCATTCCGCTCTGTTAGCCCCATCTCATCCAAAAGCTCATTTGCTTTTTCGAAATCGAGCGTGGCCCAACGGGTCCGGTACTCTTCCTTGAAGAGAGGACTTTGCTTCTGAACTGTGTTGTTCCCCTCGGTCGCAATCCCAAAATAGAGAACGTCATTAATCTCTTCACGGTCAATGGCAAGAGAAAGCGCACGGCGGAAACGCACATCGCGGAGTAATTCCCGCCACTCAGGGTCACTCGCGTTTAAATTTGGATAGAGTACGAACTGCGACCCTTTAACTGTCGGCCACAAAAGGGTCCGATAATCGGAACGCGTCTCGTTTTCTTTCAGGAAAGTCGCATCCTGCAACTTAATTGCCCGCACCTGCAAATCCACATCGCCAGAAGCGGCTTTAGCTGAAATCAGCTTCGGCTCTGAGACGGAAAGAACAACCCGATCGATATAGGGTAACTGGTTGCCAGACGTATCTACGCGATGGAAATACGGGTTCCGCACCCCAACAAATCGGGTTGCTGGCGCAGACGTTGTATTGCGCCATGGCTGCAATGTCGGCAGTTCCGGGTTATCAAATTTATACAGGTTATCCAAACGGTTATGTTTGGATGCCCATGCTTTTAGCTTGATCTTCTGAATTTTGTTGAGCTTGCTCTGGTCAATATATTTGATGTGGAACGGCTTCAAATAATGAGACGGACGGTAAATCAGAAGCGGTGATGCCCCTGCAAGCTGAGGCAGGAAATTTGGATTGGGTGTCGCCCACTCGTAACGGACGGTGTAAGCATCTGGAAAAGACACTGTCGGCAGTTGGTCATTAGCAAGCAGGGCCGCCGGTGGCCCCGCAGGGGTCAGCTTTGGATTATTCGCCACATCTTCCCACCAGTAACGGAAGTCTTCGGATGTGAAAGAGGCGCCGTCAGACCAACGGTGGCCTTTGCGAAGATGCAACGTAAAGATCCGGTTCTCTTCAACCTCAAAGCTTTCAAGGATATCCGGAACCAACTCTAAATCCTGATTAAAACCAACCAGTCGCGCATAGCCATACACAAACAGGAGCTTCACATCTGACGGATTGCCAATTAGCGTCCGAAGAGTGCCGCCATAACGGCCAACTTGCTGCTCCTCACTAAACTCTACCATTCGTGGGTTTTCAGGAAGCCGCTCCGCCATTGGAGGCAATTCCCCAAGAGTTACCGACTGTTGTAAGGACGGCACTTCAGCCAAGGATACGCCAGGCATCATCAGACCGGAAACCAAGCCAGCCCCCAGGCAGATTTTACGGATCAACGTCATCGCCCTTTTCATGATAACAACTCCGACTGTTCTGTTCCTTCCTGAACACGGACGAAATGTCCACCGCCCATATCCAGCATCACCGGGTGAATATTTTCAGAAGCGGTGAATGGCTCTGGCCATTCCGTTGGATCGGACGCTTTTTCTGAAACCAGCTTATTAAAATCAAGCTTGTGATCAGGATTAGGCTCAGGCACCGCCGCCAGCAACCGTTTCGTATAAGGGTGGAGCGGGTTTTTAAACAGAAGGTCTTTTGGCGCTGTCTCTACAAGGCGGCCGCGGCACATGACCGCAATTCTGTCCGCGATATAATCAACAACGGCCAAGTTATGAGAAATAAACAGATAGGTCAGCCCCAACTCTTTCTGCAAATCTTTCAGCAAGTTCAAAATCTGCGCCTGAATGGAAACATCAAGGGCAGAAACCGGCTCATCACAGATCAGCAAGTCAGGTTTAAGCGCAAGGGCACGGGCGATACCGATGCGTTGCCGCTGACCACCAGAGAAGGAATGCGGATAACGACGGAGAAAACGAACATCCAATCCCACAAGCCGCATCAATTCTTTAACCGTCTCTTCTCGCTCTTCCTGGGTTCCTATATTGTGGATCACCAGCGGTTCCGAGATGATATCGAACACCGTCATTCGCGGATTGAGGGACGCAAAAGGATCCTGGAAAATAAACTGCACTTTGGAGCGATAATCAAACAGCTCCTTCTCACCAAGTGAGAGGATATCAAGATCCTTACCACGGTCATTATAAGTGACACTGCCTTCTGTTGCAGAAATCGCCCGCAGGATCATTTTTGAGAGCGTTGTCTTACCGCAACCAGACTCGCCCACTAACCCAAGGCATTCTCCCGGCTTAATAAAAAAACTGACCTGATCAACAGCTTTAACGATACCGGCTGGTTTATTTCCAAGTAAGCCCGTTTTGCGGGTCGTGAAGACTTTTGTGAGGTCTTTCACCTCTAAAATCGGTTTTTCAGTATTTTCTGAGATATCTCGCGGATTAGCCTGCGCCAAGAACTTACTGTCCTCGTCCCGCTTAATTTCACGAATTGGGGTCAGCCGCTCCCCATCTCTCATGTTAAAGCGGGGGACAGCTTTCAAGAGCGCCTTCAAATACGGGTGGCGCGGATCTGCAAAAATATCATCAAGCGTACCCTGTTCCATCACCTTGCCATGATACATGACCACCACCTCGTCGGCCATACTGGCAACAACCCCAAGGTCATGAGTGATCAGCAGGATCGCCATTTTCAGTTTTTTCTGCAAATCCTGCATCAAATCCAGAATTTGCGCCTGAATGGTCACATCCAGCGCTGTTGTCGGCTCATCCGCAATCAGAAGGGCAGGATGGCATATCATGGCCATGGCAATCATCGCCCGTTGACGAAGCCCACCGGAAAGCTCAAACGGATAAGTATCAACAGCTGCTTCAGGGTCCGGGAACCCAACAAGCCGGAGCATGTCAATTGTCAGCTCCAACCCCTCTTCCTTGCTTTTCTTATGATGCAAATGCAAGGCTTCAGAAATCTGATTACCGATCGTGTGAAGCGGTGACAGGGAGGTCATTGGCTCCTGAAAAATGATGGTAATCCGGCCACCCCGAATTTCCCGCATTTCACGGCTTTCAGGCTTCAACTTTGCGATATCGTAAAAATTTCCGGGTTTCTGCGGATCAAAAAAGAGGATCTCGCCTTTTGTGATATGGGCCGATTTGGGCAGGATGGACATGATGCTCTGACTGATAACAGACTTACCAGATCCTGATTCCCCGACGAGTGCAACCGTCTTGCCTTCGGGCACACGAAAGCTCACCCCGTCGACCGCTTTCACGGTTCCTTCGGGCACGCGAAACTCGACTTTCAAATCACGAACAAGCAACACGTTCGACATCAGAGACCCTTTTCCGCCTCAATCGACTGTGGTGTCACCTGACGCTCAATCCCTATAGAGCGAAGATTACGCGCCGTTGTCGCGTCAAATTTCACCCCCATCTCCTGTGCCTTGATGGCGCACAGTCGAACCAGGTCATCAAACTCTGAAATGGTGGATTCCAAGGTCAATCTTGTACCCCTCCCTTTCAGCTTGAGTTGCATCCATCCCTTCTCCCCATCGCGGCGCGTGGAATAGTAGGACAGTTTGAGCGCCTCAAGCGCCTCCCAGTCGATAAACTTCCCCTTTACACCTGTTACCTGAATGCCGTCCGAAGAGATGCTTATCTGCGTCTTTTTACGAACTGCCGCCCGCACCCCATAGATGGCGAACATCAGAAACAGGCCTACCAAGATATAGACAATGACAGATGATGGGCCGAACAACAAGAGGGGAAGCGCCGTTATCAGCATTCCAACGCCTGATCGGACAAGATCTCGGTTTATTTCCCGCGTTGGATAAGTGAATTCACGCATCGCGCCCAGAACTTCCTTTATATATCATCCGGCAAATCATCGATGAGGGACATGGCACCGGGATATGTCAGCCATCTGACAATGGGATGACCGTTTAAAAACGAAAAGAGCCGGAACAGGAGCTGCCAGATCGCTTCGTCATGCACTAGATGATGGCTCAAGATACCGGTGGGCTCCGCCGCATCATATTTTCCAAGCCGGCGCCCCTTTAAATGGTCCAGCACCTGATCCAGAACGATCTCATCTTGAAGGGCGCTGCGATGTCCCCGCCAGAAAATTGGGTCCACATGTGTATTAATCTCTGCCACCCGGCCACCGGAGACCTTATCATGCCCTCGCGCTTTGTAGCGGGATAACCCGATAAATCCGCGGTTACCAAGAGCAGAGACAACCCCCTCGCCAACCCGGTTCCAAGGCGGAACGAATACGGGCAGGAAATGATCCTCAAACAGCGTTTCCATCCGGTGACGCCCAACACCCAGATTATCAAGCGCCTCTTCCAAATCGCGCGTTTCTGGAAATTCGGATTTCTTCTCCCCCTCTTGCGCGAAAGATCGATGCACGACCCCATGCTGCACCAAAAGACATCCATCCAAATCATCAGCGATATGAGGATCCACTTCATCCGGGATCACAGCAAGGGTAAGCGGGATATCAAACTGCTCCCGAAGTGATAAAAGGCGATCAAAAGCAGCCGTCGGCTCATTCAGATCATCATCCCGCCACCAAAAAGTAGCCGGAGTTCTGATTTTCTGCCAAAGGTCCAACTCTGCCGTTAAATCGTCCCAACTTGCCATCAGTTTCGTTCCTGAAGCCAGCTTTTCAAAAGATCTGCAGATTTTTCAGCACCGTTCACATCAATTTCAGCGCGGGATGGCGGGCCGGAGAGCGCTTCGTCCACTTTTGCCGCCAAAGTTTCAGCTGTCAGGCCTTCCTCATCTGCAATTTGAAGGACCCCACGCCCGGCAAGAAGCTCAGCTCTTAACGTTTGTTCAGTTTCAAGTCCCCCTGCATACGGCACAATGACCGCACGGCATTTGGCATGAAGAATTTCCATCACCGTATTATACCCCCCCTGACTAATGGAAAGATCGCAATTCATCAGAAGGGTCGTGAAGTCTTTTCGGGCCCGTTCGACAATAACACCATCTGGTGCGATTGCTTTCAATTCTTCGAACTTCTCAGCCTCAACAGTAGCGCCAACCATCATCCGCCACGTTTGATTTGCTGCCTTTGAGCGTGCCTTTGCCTGCATCGCGATCCGAAGGAGGTTTTCCCCAACCGCTCCGCCGCCGCTAGAGACAATCACCTCGCCCACTCCGGGGGCATCAGCGCCCCCTTTTTTGCCTGTACGGTCAACCACATATCCTGTGTAGGTGATGCGGTCACGAATAGCATCTGTGTGAGGGAAGGTTTTATCCAAACTGATCAGGCTAGGATCACCGTGAACCATGACATGATCAAAATATTTCTGGACTAGGGCGAGCATTTCCTCGTTCCGGCCAGGTTTGGTTTGCGCGACTAAAATATCACGAACGGAAGAGACAATCAGGGGAGAGCGCGGGTCTGCTTTTGCCGCATCCAACAAAGGAAGCAATTCAAACCGCATCTGACGCCGACCAAAAGGGAACAACTCTGTGATTAAGATATCGGGTTCGACTTCCTTGTAAATCTCAAGAAGGCGGCCTGCCCGCATCTCGCGCCACCCATCATCAATTTCTTGCCCGTCTTCATCTACCAGCTTCTTGAAAAACAAATCCGTTGCCCGTGTGGCCGGAAGCTGCACCATATCGGCGCCGCCAAGGTCGATATCAATTGGATGCCCACCAGATACGATCGTGACCTCAAAGCCGGCGCGCACTAAATTCCGCGACAAAGTAGCTGTTCGGCGCAAATGCCCAATCCCCAGAAGGTGCTGCACATAAAACAGGATACGTTTTGGATCACTCATCAGGAGGCCTTGCTTTCAAGTTCAATATTTATTCGGCTTGGGTGGGGTATACCCTTTTCATCAATCATAAAGAGATGCGCAGCGCCCCACTTAAATTCCATGGGTAATTTGTCGGTCATATCCCAATCATAGGCAAGGGATTTAAGGGCCCGAATAACCCCTTTATGGGTCACCGCGACGGTTGGTTCACTCAAGTTTTTAAGAAATGGAAGAATACGCGCCTGAACATCTCGGGGGCTTTCCCCATTGGGCGGCTGCATATCAACCCCGCGAGCTTCATTCTCTCGCATATCGGCCCCAAAGCGCGCATGGAGATCCACCAAAGTGTGCCCCTCCCAATCCCCAAAACTCATTTCGATCAGTGAGGGTTCAATCAGCACATTTTCAGCGCCCAAAAGTTCTGCCGTCTGCCGAGCTCGTGAGAGCGGACTACAAACCCAGCTATAGCCTTCAAACTCTGACGGGAGCCTTTGCTGCCTTAAAATATCAATTCCCTCGTCGCATAGAGAAATATCAGTGCGCCCCTGCAGTTTTTTTTGCAAATTCCAGCTGGTTTTCCCATGCCTTAGGATCAGAAGCGGGATCATTCGACATCCTTCTTAATTAGGTTTGACAAATTTGCTGCGGCGGCTTCCAAGCTTCGCTGCTCAGTCACAAACGCTTTTGCCCCATTTGAAAGAGCAGCCAGCTGCTCCGAATTATTTAAAAGTTGGTCGGTTGCATTGGCAAGGGCCAGCATATCCCCATCCCGCACCAAAATACCGCTTACCCCATTTTCAACCACATCCGGCACCCCACGGGTGCAGCACGATACTGCGGGCAGACCCGCGCGGGCGGCTTCTAAAAAGGCCATACCGAAGGCCTCCCCTGAGGCGGGCCAGACATAGAGATCTGCATATTCGTAAAACGAAGCAAGCTCAGCCTCTGAACGCTCCCCGAGGAACACGACGTTACTCCCGAACGGCGCAAACAAAGTTTCCACGTCAGAGCGGCGAGGACCATCGCCAACAATGAGCAACTGCCAATTGTCACTCGTGAGATGCAACAACATTTCTGCAAGCTGAAGGTAGGAGTTGAACTTATCCCCATCTCGCATCATACCAACGGCCAGCAAATTCCGGCAATTGGTCCGACCACCGGCAGCCTCTACCCATTTCGCGGTGGGTTTGACGGGAGAATGATCTGGAAGCGGCTCAATAAAGGGGGGGAAATGCACCAGTTGATCTGTTTGGTCCATCAATGGTTGAAGGCAAGCACCATCAAGACGGGTTAAATGCAAAACACGGGTGGCGGCGCGAATTGCGGCCTCTGCCCCTGCATATCCTATATGCCAGCGGCCATTCATCTGCTTTGGCGCATGGCTCGCTTCGGCAATATAATACGGAATATCAAGCGCCTTTGCGACTTTCGGCCCAATCCAATCCGGTGCTTTATGATACACATGGTAGGTGAAGAAGAGATCGGGCCTCTCTGATGGGTCAGCCTGAAATTGTCGAATAAGCGCACCAGCCTCTTGTTCCGCCTCAGAGAGCTTTGCTTCTTGAAAACTCCGATCTCCCTGTTTATCAAAAGACCTGAAGGAACTGATCACCTGAACATCAAAGCCTGCCATTTCCAACGCGCGCATAAACAACCGAGCCATCCGCCGATCCCCAGAGGGGATGGGATGGTCTGGCGATTTCATAGGCGCATAGAAAGCAATCTTCACGCGAGATCCTTCTCAAATTGTGCCGCCAGTTTTTCAATCCAACTGTCCGCCCCAAATTCCAAGCGCAGCTTCTGATCCCCCGCTTCACTCAAACTCTGACGCAGCTCGGGAGATCTGATCAAGCGCTCCATCTTCGCAGCCAAAGCGGCAGGATCGCGCTGTTCCACCAGCAAACCTGTCCGTTCATCATCAATCAATTCAGGAATGGCCGACACACGGGTTGATAAGATCGCAGCCCGCTGACTTTGCGCCTCCATCAGTACGTTGGGCAAACCATCGCGATCACCGTCTTCAGCGATCCGGCTGGCAAGGGTGAAGATATCTGCTTCTTGTAAGGCATTCAGAACAAATTTCTGCGACTGCGCCCCATGCCAAATGATCCGCCCTGAAATACCCAGTTTTTCAGCCTGCGCCTTCAAATCAGGGAGCAACGGGCCGCCGCCGATATGCTCAAACTGCCACTCCAGGTCACTCGGCAACGCTGCCAGCGCGTTCAAAAGGTCATCATATCCTTTTTTAATCACGGCACGACCAACGGAGAGAATTTTCACAGGGTTAGTGGCATCCTGACCATTTCGAAGATGCGCCCGACCGACAAAAGGCGGAAATCTCTCCAAATCCAGGCCGTGATACAGAAGCGATACTTT
Organism: Sneathiella sp.; assembly: GCA_017643685.1. GTDB lineage: Bacteria > Pseudomonadota > Alphaproteobacteria > Sneathiellales > Sneathiellaceae > Sneathiella. The sequence goes on along the minus strand of JAEPMY010000073.1, from coordinate 2,863 downwards.
TTCGGGCTCTGCCGCCAGATTTTTCAAATGAGCAACGTTAAAAGCTGTACAGGTTTTAAGCCAATTTACATCCACCAATTTTTCAGAGATTTCCCAATCTGGTGATGTGTAGATGTCTTTTGCATGAGCCGAACAGGACCACGGGATTTCATGCATCATCGCTGCATAACGCGCGACCGATGCTGGTGTATGCAGAAAATGCGCGTAAATCTCTGCTGTGCCTACCGGCAGTTCTGCCGCCAAGGTCATCGCCTGACCAAAACGGCGAACCCGGTTGCGGCTTTGATCCCGCTTCAGATCTTTTTGCCAAACCTGAAATGCCCGCTTATACCCGGGTAATTTCCGCGCGGCGATCCACGATTTAAAAACCCGCCCCGGCTCATCATGAAGATATTCCGGCAGATACGTAACCGGCGCCGTAATTTCATCGTGAATGGGATGGGTTTTAGTATCTGTTGGATGGCGAAGAGAAATAAAGTGAAGCTTAAAACCTCGCTTTTGCAGCGCCAGAAGCTCCTGCGCAATAAAAGTCTCTGAGAGCCGTGGATAGCCTTTCAGCACCACAGTAATGATTTTTGACGCGCTCATTTCCAACAGAGATCCATCTTCAGAACATAAAATAAATGTGGTTAATGTGTTAAGCGCTGCGCCCCTGAAATTCAACTGCCATATTCAAATGACAAGAATGATTTCCGTTAAAAATCACAAGATTGTGGACAGGCTCACCAAATTGTCGCTTGCGACAATCCCGATTTTCATGAAAAACTACTGACATTAAGGGATTAAAATAAAAGAAAATCTGGGCAAGGGGCTACTCGCCGCATGGAACATAGTATCTACAAATACATCCTGCGCCATAGCAAGAAACAGCAGATTATTCTGACCTTGATGGCGTTCGCTTCCTTCCCCTTTCTCTATTATTATCTAGAACTTCCTAAAATTATCATTGATCAGGCCATTCAAGCGAAAGACATCGTCTTTCCGGTTGAGGTGATGGGTTACGCCATCGACCAGCAGGAATTTCTCTATGTCACGGTCGTCGTCTTTTTGCTGCTGGTGATTATCAACCAGTCCTTCAAATACATGATCAATGTATATCAGGGCATTACGGGGGAGCGAATGCTCCGCCGCCTCCGCTTTGAGCTGTATAGCCGCATTCTGCGCTTTCCGCTGCCCACATTTCGGAAAAAAAGTTCTGGTGAAATTATCCCCATGATCACCGCAGAGGTTGAACCTCTTGGCGGGTTTATTGGAGAAGCTTACGCCCTTCCGGCCTTTCAGGGGGGGTATCTCATTGTGATCATGAGCTTCCTGCTCATTCAAAATGTGTATATGGCCTTGGCCGCAATTGCTCTTTACCCGCTTCAGGCTTATTTCATTCCGAAGCTGCAAAAAAAGGTAAACCTCCTCGGCAAAGAAAGGGTGCAGCGGGTTCGTGTTCTCTCTGACCGGATCGGAGAAACCGTCGCCGGCGTTCAGGATATCCATGCCCATGATACATCCAACTTCCTTCGGGCCGCGTTTACGCGCCAGCTTGGCCGTATTTACTATGTCCGCTACAGAATTTATCTGCTGAAATTTATTATCAAGTTCCTGAATAACTTTATTCAGCAATTGGGACCTTTCTTCTTCTACGCCATCGGCGGCACGATGGTAATCGCTGGTGATCTGGAAATTGGGACATTGGTTGCGGCGATCTCCGCCCATAAAGAAATGGCAGCCCCGTGGAAAGAGCTTCTAGCCTATTATCAGCGCCGCGAAGATGCTCGCATCAAGTATGAGCAGGTTGTTGAACAGTTCGAACCTGCAGGCATTCGCGATGACGCCCATCAAGCGGACGAGCCTGACCCGCTTCCTAAATTGGAAGGGGAGTTAATCGCCTCAAACCTCGTCCTGTCAGACGATACAGGTTCCCCGCAGCTTGAAGGGCTTAGTCTTCGTGTTAATCTGGATGAGAAGGTTGCGATCGTAGGTCAAGCCGGATCAGGCCGAGATGCATTAGCTCGTGTTCTATCCCGCCTGATGGACCCGGACCGCGGTCAAATTCGCGCTGGAGAATTAAACCTTCTTGAAGCTCCAGAGTCCGTTACAGGTCGCCGGATTTCCTATGTCGGTCAAAGTGGTTATATCTTTAATGCAACGCTCGGAGATAATCTCTTTTTCGGTCTCAAACATCGTCCATTGCATGAGCTGCCTGATGGGGCAGAACTTGAAGACGATGATGAATTTCTGGAAAAAGAGGAGACCGAGATTAACTTATCCGGCAATAGCGTATTGCCTTTTGATCGGGACTGGATCGACTATGAAAGCGCAGGCGTTAAAAACCGTGACGAGTTAGACCAACGGGCCATTGATGTCCTGCAGATGGTTGCTCTTGGAGATGATGTCTATTCCCTCGGTCTTCGGAGCACACTTGATACTGTACGGGACCCTTATACTGCGGATCATATCTTGCGCGCCCGGAAACATTTCTTTGAAAAACTGGAAGCCGATCCAACTTTAAAAGATCTGGTTGAGGCGTTTGATCAGAATAAATACAACACCAACGCGACTCTTGGAGAAAACCTCCTGTTCGGAACGCCCGTTGATGGCAGCTTCGATATGGAACGGCTTGCCGAAAACGACTATGTCCAACAGGTTATAGAAGAAGCGAACCTCACGGAAAGCTTCATCAAAATGGGCTATCAGGTCGCCACATTGATGGTTGAGCTATTTGCCGACTTACCACCAGATCATGAGTTCTTCCAGCTTTATAGTTTCATCTCTTCAGAAGAACTGCCGGATTATCAGGCAATCCTTAATCGGGTGAGTCAGGACAATTTAGATCAGCTTCGTGAAGAAGATCGTCTAAAACTGATGTCAT
>JAEPMY010000064.1 GCA_017643685.1 Sneathiella sp. | reverse complement strand
TTCTTTCTCTCTCTCAAATTGAGCTGAAAGAGCATGATCGTCCGTCTGAAGATGTTAATCTGTGCGAGTTGCTACAAAGCGTTACGCATATGCTTTCTGAGAAAGCAAACGACCTGAATAAAGCGCTTCAGGCCAATTTGCCGGACGAGCAGATTATTGTTAAAGGTGAAAAACGCCAGCTTTATCAGGTGTTTATCAATCTGGTTGATAATGCCCTTAAATATAGCCGCGAGGAAACCACAGTGACCATCAGCCTCTATGAAGAGGAAGGTGATATTGCGGTGGCCATTGAAGATCAGGGTGAGGGTATCCCGGCGGAGCATATCCCGCGTCTGACAGAGCGGTTCTATCGTGTGGATAGTGACAGAAGCCGCGAAATGGGCGGAACCGGGCTCGGTCTTGCAATTGTAAAACATATTGTGAGTCGCCACCGTGGGAACCTGGATATCGACTCAGTTCTGGGTGAGGGATCCACTTTTACGGTTCGCTTGCCGTTGGTCCAACGCCAAAAGCTTGAAAAAGCTGACATTTAGCGCTGTAACATTACTGTCATACAACTGTAGTAATCCGGTCATTGAACAGGTTCACTGTCCCGCCATCGACAGGAAGCGCTGTCGTTCAAATGAACGGAGAATTAACGTGTTGAAGAAAACTCTCGGAATGGCTGTCGTTGCGACAGCAGTACTCGCCGGTCAGGCAGAAGCTCGCGACCAGATCCGCATCGTCGGCTCCTCTACCGTGTTCCCATTCGCTACATCTGTAGCTGAAACTTTCGGTAACAAAGGTGCTTTTAAGACACCTGTTGTTGAAAGCACAGGTTCTGGCGGTGGCTTGAAACTGTTCTGCGCCGGTATCGGTGAGCAACACCCAGACATTACAAACGCATCTCGCCGGATCAAAAAATCCGAAGTTGAGAAATGTGCGAAAGCTGGCATTACTGAAATCACAGAAGTTAAAGTAGGCTTCGACGGTATCGTTCTTGCCAACTCTAAATCGACTAAGCCAGTTGAGCTGACTAAAAAGCAGATCTTCATGGCTCTGGCTAAACAGGTTCCAGTAGACGGCAAGTTGGTTGATAACCCATACAAAATGTGGAGCGATATCGACGCCTCTCTGCCAAACTCTAAAATTGAGGTTCTCGGTCCTCCTCCAACCTCCGGTACACGCGATGCATTCGTTGAGCTGGCCATGGAAGGCGGCGCGAAAGGTTTCGACAGCCTGAAAGCTCTGCGTAAATCCGACAAAAAAGCATTTAAAGCAATCGCTCACTCTGTACGTGAAGACGGTGCTTACATCGAAGCTGGTGAAAACGATAACCTGATCGTTCAGAAACTGGTTGCGAACCCAGATGCAGTTGGCATCTTCGGTTTCAGCTTCCTTGACCAGAATGCTGACAAGATCCAGGGCGGTGTTATCGGTGGTGTTGAGCCAACATTTGAGAACATCTCTGCTGGTGACTACGGTATCTCCCGCTCTCTGTTCTTCTACGTGAAAAACGCTCACGTAGGTGAAGTTCCAGGCATCAAAGAATTCGTTGCTGAGTTCACAAGCGAAGATGCTTTCGGTGAGTTCGGTTACCTGACAGAAAAAGGTCTGATCCCACTGTCAGAGGAAGAGCGCGCAAAAGTTCGCTCCGACGCAACAAACCTGACTAACCTGAAAATGATGTAATCCACATCGGTGGGTGGCTGGAGTTCTCCGGCCACCCATTTTCTTTATTCCTTTTTCCAACAGGCAAAGACTTATGAGTTTTTCCCCACTCATTCTGATCCTTCTCGCCATGTGTGCGTTTGGGTATTGGTACGGTACTAAGAAGGCACTGGTACTTTCTGAAAGCAGAACGGTACGTGTCTTTTCAAGCAGACCTCATCAGTATGGAATGTATGTCGTGGTTTGGGGCGCAGTGCCGCCTGTTATACTGCTTGTTCTCTGGTTTGTTCTCTCCATTACGCCGTTCGGCGCGTCGGAAACTTTCACAAACCTTATTCACACAATCCTATTTCCCGTTGCGATCCTCCTGACCGGGGTTATCGGGGTTTACTTCTCCCTTCGCAGCATTGATCCGGAGCTTCGGGTCAGAAAAACACTGGAAGGTGTTGTCTCAGGCGTTCTTATCCTCGCCTCCACCATTTCCGTGTTCACGACAATCGGTATCGTTTTCTCGCTGCTGTTTGAAACAGTTCAGTTTTTTGAGAAAGTGCCATTATCAGAATTCTTCCTTGGCCTGGAATGGAGCCCACAGACCGCCCTTCGTGCGGATCAGGTTGGATCTTCCGGGGCCTTTGGGGCGATCCCACTTTTTGCCGGTACTATGCTAATCACGCTGATTGCGATGATTGTTGCGGTTCCGCTTGGGTTGATGAGCGCCATTTACATGACTGAATATGCAGGTAATAAATTCCGCGCTACGGTCAAACCAATTCTTGAGATCCTTGCCGGTATCCCCACAGTTGTTTACGGCTTCTTTGCTGCACTGACCGTTGGTGTATTCTTCCGTGATGTGGGATCCGTTATTGGCCTTGATGTGGTGTCTGAAAGTGCGCTTGCCGCCGGTGTGGTGATGGGAATGATGATCATTCCCTTTATCTCCTCCCTCAGCGACGACATTATCATGGCGGTACCGCAAAGCCTTCGCGACGGCTCGTATGGTCTGGGAGCTACCCGCTCCGAAACAGTGGTAAAGGTTATTCTGCCCGCCGCGTTGCCGGGCATCGTCGGGGCGATCCTGCTTGCTGTCTCCCGCGCAATCGGTGAGACAATGATTGTGGTAATGGCCGCCGGATTTGCCGCCAACCTGACAGCGAACCCGCTGGAAGCGGTAACCACCGTAACCGTTCAGATTGTTGGTTTGTTGGTTGGTGACCAGGAATTTGATAGCGCCAAGACGCTCGCGGCTTTCGCCCTTGCCATGGTGCTCTTTATTATCACCCTTATTCTCAACGTGATTGCCCTTGTGGTTGTCCGCAAATACAGAGAAAAATATGACTGATATGGCTCCTACAAGCTCCAGTGCTAAAAGCTGGGATTCTGACGAGACCAGGGCGAACCTGAAACGCCGCCATCGGTCAGAGAAACGCTTTCGTGTCCTTGGACTTACCGCGATTTTTATTGCGCTGACATTGTTGGCAATTCTGATCATCAGTATTGCAGGGAAGGGGGCAACAGCCTTCATTCAGACAACAATTTCATTGGACGTGACGTTTGCGGAACAGAAGATCGATCCGAAAGGAACACGTGACCAAGAGGTCTTGCGCGGGGCTTCGTATGGCAGCCTGGTGAGGGAAGCGCTTCGGGCTGAGTTTCCAGAGGTGAAATCCCGTAAAGATTTGCGTGTGCTGTTTAACTTGGTCAGTAATGGATCACCAAATAAGCTTCGCAAAATGGTGATGGAAAATCCTGAGTTGATCGGTCAAACCGTCCGGGTTCAGTTCGCGGCGAGTGATGACATTGATATGTTCACAAAGGGTTACATCCCACGCGATGTGCCTGAAGATGATCGCCGTGTGAAAGATAAAGAAATCGCCTGGTATGACCAATTAGCCGAAAAAGGCATGGTTGAAACGCGTTTTAACAGTGATTTCTTTACAAGCGGTGATAGCCGGGAGCCAGAGATCGCAGGTATTTGGGGCGCCATTGTCGGCTCTTTCTATACCCTGTTTATTACCTTTATGATTTCATTCCCAGTTGGTGTGATGTCCGCGATTTATCTGGAAGAGTTTGCTCCCAAAAACAAATTCACTGATATCGTCGAGGTTAATATCAACAACCTGGCAGCGGTCCCATCTATTGTGTTTGGTCTGCTGGGTCTCGCTTTGTTCCTGAATGTCGCCCATCTGCCGCGCTCTGCGCCGGTTGTTGGTGGTTTGACATTGGCGTTGATGACATTGCCAACGATCATTATTGCGGCCCGCGCATCGATCCGGGCGATCCCTGACAGCATTCGGGATGCGGCCCTTGGTCTTGGCGCCTCTCGTCAGCAGATGGTATTTCATCATGTGCTACCGCTCTCCATGCCGGGCATCATGACGGGTACAATTATTGGCCTCTCGCAGGCTCTTGGTGAAACGGCACCTCTCTTGATGATCGGGATGGTAGCCTTTATCGTGGATATTCCTGGCGGCGTGACAGATCCAGCCACTGTACTACCAGTGCAGATCTTCCTTTGGGCAGATAGTCCAGAGCGCGCATTCGTCGAGAAGACATCTGGTGCGATTATCGTATTACTTGGTTTCTTGGTGTTTATGAACGCGGTTGCGGTAATGCTCCGTAAGAAATTTGAACGTCGCTGGTAGAAGGACTTTAGACATGCAAATGCTGGCAGAAGTGGATACACCTGTGGAAAATGAAGAAAAGGCCATTATCTCCGCGCGCGACGTAAGCGTTTTTTATGGAGACAAGCAGGCCCTTAATAAGGTTTCTCTTGAGATTCCGGTGAATAAGATCACATCGCTGATCGGTCCATCGGGTTGCGGTAAGTCAACATTCCTGCGGTGTCTGAACCGTATGAATGACACCGTAGAAGGGTGCCGCGTTGAAGGGAAAATCCTGCTTGATGGTGCCGATATCTATGATGCAAAAGTAGATGAAGTCCTTCTTCGGGCGCGGGTTGGTATGGTGTTTCAAAAACCAAACCCGTTTCCAAAATCCATTTATGACAACGTGGCATATGGTCCGCGTATTCACGGATTGGCTCACAATAAGGATGAGCTGGACGATATCGTTCTGACAAGCCTTGAAAAAGCAGGCCTTCTGAAAGAGGTGCGTGATCGCCTCAATTCAACAGGTACAGGCCTTTCAGGTGGTCAGCAGCAGCGTCTTTGCATTGCGCGGGCACTTGCGGTTCAGCCAGACATCATTTTGATGGATGAGCCTTGCTCCGCGCTTGACCCGATTGCCACAGCAAAAGTGGAAGAGCTTATTGAGGAGCTGCGGGAGAATTACACGATTATCATCGTGACTCACTCCATGCAACAGGCAGCTCGTATCTCCCAGAAAACAGCGTTTTTCCACCTTGGTGAAATCGTTGAGGTCGGGGATACAGAGCAGCTCTTTACAAGTCCGAAAGATGAGCGGACGCAGGGCTATATTACAGGTCGTTTCGGTTAATCCTGCTGGAATTTAGGAATAGATATCATGAGTGATAACAGCCATATCGTAACCTCCTATGATGAGGATCTTGGTGAAATGCGCAATGCCATCATCGAGATGGGTGGCCTTGCAGAAAGCCAGTTGGAAGCCGCAATCCGTGCGCTTGTTGACCGCAACAGCGATCTTGCTCAAAGCACAATTGAAGCGGATGTGGATATTGATGAGCTGGAAAAAGAGATCGACAACAAAGCTGTTCGCATTCTGGCGCTTCGTAACCCGGTTGCAGACGATCTTCGGAATGTAATCTCTGCGCTTAAAATCGCTTCAACGCTTGAGCGTGTTGCAGATTATTCTGCGAATATTGCAAAACGGGTGATTGCTCTTAACACAAGCGAGACAACTCGCTCGGTGTCTGCAATCCCGCGGATGGGCGAGCTGGTTCGTCATATGATCGATGACACGCTTACCGCCTATGCCAAGAATGACGCAGAGCTTGCCTATGCCGTCTGGCACCGGGATCAGGACGTTGATCAGCTTTACAACAGTATGTTTCGCGAACTTCTGACCTATATGATGGAAGATCCACGGAGCATTACCACATGCACGCACATGATCTTCATGGCGAAAAATATCGAGCGTATTGGCGACCATATGACCAATATTGCGGAAATTATCATCTATCAGGTTACTGGTGAGGCGCCAAAGCAGAACCGCCCTAAAGGTGATAAGACAAGCGTTACCATGATTGAACATGGTGACACCAAGGCTAAATAACGAGTTGAATTCATATGAAGATTCTGATTGTTGAAGACGAACCATCAATGGTTGAACTGCTGCGTTATAACCTGGAAAGCGAAGGCTTTCAGGTAAGCTCAGCATTGGATGGTGAAGAGGCCTGGCTCAGCATTGAAGAGCAAAAACCTGATATGGTCCTGCTGGACTGGATGCTGCCAAAACTCTCTGGTATTGAAATTTGCCGTCGTCTTCGCCGGGATCAGGAATTCCGGAACCTGCCAGTTATCATGATTACGGCCCGCGGTGAAGAAAGCGACCGGGTGCGGGGGCTTGACGTCGGGGCGGATGACTATGTGTCGAAGCCGTTTTCACCAGCTGAATTGATGGCGCGTATTCGTGCGGTGCTTCGCCGACATAATCCAAATATGTCAAATGACAGCATTACTGTTGCCGATGTGACTATGGATCTGGTGGCTTATAAAGTCAGCCGTAATGGCCGTGAGCTGCATTTGGGACCAACCGAGTTCAAATTGTTGCGTTTCTTTATGGAACGGGCAGGGCGCGTTCTGACCCGTGAACAGCTTTTAGATGGCGTTTGGGGGCAAAATGTTTATGTGGAGGATCGCACCGTTGATGTGCATATCCGCCGCCTTAGAAAAGCGCTCAATGACAAGGATGATACCGATCTGATCCGAACTGTTCGGGCGGTAGGGTATTGTTTCGAAAAAGGCTAAGCCTTTCTAATATAAAATAAAAAAGCCTCCTGAAAAGGAGGCTTTTTTAATACGATTTCGCGAGATTTATGAGCTTTTATCGCCCAGATGGCTTTTCAGCTTATCAATCAGGCCACTAACTTTTCCGCCATTGCTGCTGATCACAGAAGCAAATTCTTCACGGTGAGTAAGGGCCATGCTGACATTTTCAACGATGATATCAACGATTTTCAGCTCACCCGCTTTGTTGCGGCGAACCCGCCAGTCGAGCTTGATCGCAGGGCCATTTGGGCGAATGATTTCTGAATTAACCAGCTGCTCTTTGGCGTTCAGCTCTTTGGCTTTCAGGATATTCAGATTTTCACCTGAGTATTCGCCAATGCGTTTCTGATATGTGTTGACGATATATTCCTGAAAAACGGTCAGATACTCTTCACGCTCTTCCTTGCTGGCAGCGCGCCAGTTTTTACCAAGCACAAAGCGACCAATGAGACGCATATCAAAGTCACGTGCCAAAAGACGGTCAAATTCTTTACGTTTTTCGGCAACATCCAGAGAATCGTCAGATAAAAGTTTGACGGCTTCTTTGCCAAGGCGATCAACAAGCTTGGTTGCAGACTCTGACTGTTCATCTGCATGGGCATAGGATGCCACGCCCGGTACGCTTAAGGCGAGAGGTGAGACGAAAAGTGAAGTCGCCAATGCGACTGAAGCCAGACGGATCATTTTCATCTCACTAACAGTCCTTAAATCTTAGTTGGTAGATTTCTTCTGCACAGAGATGGAATCGTCATCTTCTTCCATCAACAGAGAAATGCTGTCAGCTTTAGTCGGCTGATCGTCATCCAGCTCAAAAGAGATATCTGGCAGAGGTGTCAGCTCGGCCTCGCCATCAAGAATCACGCTCTTGCGGTTCTGGCGGTAAAGGCTGCGAATAGCGGCATAGAAATCGATAGAGTTTTTCTCGATCTCATCCAGTGGTTCAATAGCGCGCGCGCGGGCGTCAATGCCTGTGCCAAGCGCACGAATAAGCGGAACATACTCCATGTCACTATTACGGGCTGCAATGTTCACTGGGTCGGCGAAATGATCACCGACGAGACCAACAGCTTCACGTGAGGAGTTTGGACCCAAAATAGGCAAAACCAGATATGGGCCTTCCGGGATACCCCAAACGGCAAATGTCTGACCCATGTCTTCTTTATCTGTATCAATCTGAGCGATATCAAACAGACCACCGAAGCCGAGGAATGTATTGGTAAAGAAGGCGCCCATATTGTCGCCAGCGCCATCCAGATCACCCTGAGCAACGTTGTTCAGGAAGTAAATTGGCTGAGACAGGTTTGTGAAGAAGTTGGAGACGCTGTCTTTCACACCTTCCGGCAGCGCATCACGATAGATATGAGACACTGGTTTAAGGGCAAGCGCGTCAATCGCCTGGTTCACGTCAAAGAAATAGCGGTTCAGAGGCTCTAACGGATCCTGAACTTCGTTATAAACAACGTTCTTTGGATCTTCGCCTGGAGGCGTTGCACAACCACCCAGAAGGCTCGCAAATGCTACTGCTATACATCCACCCAGAAGCGTAGATTTGAACTTCTTCGAAATCATATTTTCAGCTCTCTTTAAACCGTCGCCAACTCAGACGTTTATAACTCACAAAAAGTTACTGAATACTTTAATTCAAACTCACCTGATCAACAAGCGCAACGGCATATCGTCTCTAAGCGAATTTAGATAACACACTCGATCTAGTATCACAGTGGTAAGTCATTGGCTAGGCGTAGAATTCACTCCTTTTTACATCCAAAAGAGGTGTTGCCAAAAAGTCGCGAATATTTCTTGCAATGATTACAGAATAGATATAAAGATATGTTTATATCATTAATGATTGTCGATAAGGTAGTGCCATGGACGCAATATTACAGGGGTTGAGAGCCGCAGGAGAGGAGACGCGCCTACGTCTTCTGGTCCTTTGCGCGCATTCAGAGCTGACGGTGAGTGAGCTTTTGCAGATCCTTGGGCAAAGTCAGCCACGGGTGAGCCGCCACTTGAAATTGCTTTGTGAAGCGGGGCTTTTGGACCGTTTTCAGGAAGGAAGCTGGGTCTATTATCGTCTTGCCAATCGCGGCAGCAATGCCTTGTTGGCCCGGTATCTGGTGGATTTGATCCCGGATGGAGATGACGTTATTGCCCGTGATCTGGATCGTTTGGATGCGGTTCGGCAGGCCAGAAGTGACGCCGCCATGGCTTATTTTCGGAAAAATGCGTCTGAATGGAACGAGATTCGTTCTCTTCATGTGCCTGAAAAGGATGTTGAAAGTCTTCTGTTGGATGTTTTGGCCCGTTATCAAGCCGATCATCAAGTGAAACTTCGTGAATTTCTGGATATCGGTACCGGTACAGGACGCATGTTGGAGCTGTTCGGTCCTGAAGTGTCCTATGCCGTTGGGATTGATAATAGCCGGGAGATGCTGGCCTACGCGCGAACCATGATTGAGGATAAAGGGTTCAAAAACTGCCAGGTGCGCCTTGGAGATATGTACACCCTGCCGGTTCCAAGCGCGTCGCAGGATCTGGTGATGGTGCATCAGGTTATGCATTACGCCGATCGGCCAAAAGTCGTGCTGGAGGAGGCGCGGCGGGTGCTGCGGCCCGACGGTTTGTTGATTGTTGTCGATTTTGCGCCACATGATTTGTCGAACTTGAAAGAAGAGCATGCTCATCAACAGATGGGCTTTGATCTTCAGCAGATGTCCGACTGGTGCCATGAAATCCAATTTAAAATTATCGAAACACATAGTTTGCCCGGTAATCCTTTGACAGTGAATGTCTGGGTTGCCAGCGCAGTTGAAGCCTAAAATTAGGAGTATTTGGAAATGAAATTGCCAGGCCAAAAAGGTGCCCGCAAAGAGGACGGACCTGTTAATCTTGGGCATTCTTCACCGCTGCAAGTCTCTTTTGAGTTCTTTCCGCCCGCATCGGAGGCCGCCACAAATAAGCTTTGGGCGACACTTGAGCGATTGGCGCCACTTGACCCCTCTTTTGTGTCCGTAACCTACGGTGCTGGGGGATCAACGCGTAAAGCAACCCATGATGTGGTTGCCCGCATTCGTCGCGAGACAAATCTGGAGCCGGCGGCCCATTTAACATGTGTCGGCGCATCCAAGGGCGAGATCGAAGAAGTGGCCCATGCCTATTGGGAAGCTGGCGTTCGTCATATCGTTGCCCTTCGCGGGGATCCGCCGAAAGGTGAGGACGCATTTAAGCCGCATCCGGATGGGTTCGCAGGATCAGTGGAGTTGATTGAGTTCTTGAAAAAACTTCATGATTTTGAAATCACGGTTGGCTGCTACCCTGAAATTCATCCAGAGGCGAAATCCAGTCAGTCTGATCTGGATTATCTGAAGCGGAAAATTGATGCCGGGGCAACCCGCGCCATTACTCAGTTTTTCTTTGAGCCAGAGTCATATCTGAATTTCGTGGAGCGGGCTGCTGCACAAGGGATTGATGTCCCTATTGTGCCCGGCATTTTGCCAATCACCAGCTATTCCCGTATTAAACAGTTCAGCGCCATGTGCGGTGCGCAGGTGCCCGCTTGGCTGACGCATCTGTTCGAAGGTCTGGAAGATGATCCTGCAACCCGGGATTATAATGCGGCCATTGTCGCATCGGAGCTTTGCCGTCGGTTGCAGTATGAAGGGGTGAAAAACTTCCACTTCTATACGTTGAACCGTGCTGATCTGGTTTATGGTGTTTGTCATTCAATGGGGGTTCGCCCTCAGTCCAGCTCCATAGAAGCTTAAAATATTAGTTGCCGCGTAAATTTAAAAAGGTTCTGTAACATGCAGAAATCAAACAAGTTTGTTGAAATTGAAAATGCTCTGAATAATCGTGTTCTGGTGCTTGATGGCGCGATGGGGACAATGATCCAGACTTTCACGCTGACGGAAGAGGATTACCGCGGCGAAGATTTTCGCGGCTCTAATATCGATCTGAAAGGGAATAGTGATCTGCTGACGATCACACGCCCGGATGTGATCGATAATATCCATGATCAGTTTTTGGCCGCTGGCGCAGATATTCTGGAGACAAATACCTTCAGTGGGACAACGATTGCACAGGCCGATTACGGGCTGGAGCGGGAAGTTTACCGGATCAACTATGAAGGGGCTGCTCTCGCCCGGAAAGTTGCAGATCGCTGGACGGAGAAAACACCGGATCAACCACGCTATGTGGCGGGGGTCCTTGGTCCAACCAACCGTACGGCTTCTATCTCACCAGATGTGAACGATCCGGGTTTTCGGAATGTAACATTTGATCAATTGGTGACGGCTTACAAGGAAGCGACGAAAGCCCTGATTGATGGCGGGGCGGATATCATCCTGATCGAAACGGTTTTCGATACCCTAAACTGTAAGGCCGCCATTTACGCGGTTCTATCTCATTTCGAAGATATCGGAACCGAATATCCGATCATGATTTCGGGCACAATTACGGATGCGTCCGGGCGGACATTGTCAGGTCAGACAGCCGAAGCCTTTTGGGCGTCCGTATCCCATGCGAAACCGCTTAGCATTGGTTTTAACTGCGCTTTGGGCGCCAAAGACCTTCGCCCGCATGTGCAGGCGGTAGCGGCGATTTCTGATGCGCGGGTAAGTGTACATCCGAATGCGGGTCTGCCAAATGAGTTGGGTGAATATGATGATACACCTGAATATATGGCGTCCATGCTGCAGGAATTTGCAGAGAGTGGTCTTGTTAATATCGTTGGGGGGTGTTGTGGCACCCGGCCAGAGCATATTAATGCCATCGCAGAAGCGGTTTCAGGCGTAAAACCACGTCATTTGCCGGAAAAAGACACGATTTGCCGGCTGAGCGGTCTTGAGCCACTTTATCTGGATGACACGGTGGGTTTTGTGAATGTGGGGGAGCGGACCAACGTTGCCGGTTCCGCCCGCTTTAAGAAGCTGATCATGAACGGTGAATATGACACCGCCCTTGAGGTTGCCCGTGATCAGGTGGATAACGGCGCGCAGGTTGTTGACGTGAATATGGATGACGCCATGCTGGAGGCAGGAGAGGCAATGCCGACTTTCCTGAACTTGATTGCGTCAGAGCCTGATATCAGCCGTGTTCCCATTATGGTCGATAGCTCCAAATGGGCAGTGATTGAGGCCGGCCTTAAAACCGTTCAGGGTAAGGGCGTGGTGAACTCCATCTCCTTGAAAGAAGGGGAAGAGCAGTTCATTAATCAGGCTCAGGAAATCCGCCGCTTTGGTGCGGCGACCATTGTTATGGCCTTTGATGAGGATGGTCAGGCGGACAGCTATGATCGGATGATCGAAATCTGCTCGCGGTCATACAAAATTTTGACGGAAGTTGTTGGGTTCCCTCCGCAAGATATCATTTTCGATCCAAATATTTTCCCGATCGCAACGGGTATTGATGAACATCGGAACTTCTCGAAAGACTTCATCGAAGCAACTCGCTGGATTAAAGAAAATCTGCCGCATGCGAAAATCAGCGGTGGTGTTAGTAATATGTCCTTCTCTCTTCGCGGTAACAATCCGATGAGAGAGGCAATGCATGCTGTGTTCCTGTATCACGCCGTACAGGCGGGCATGGATATGGGGATTGTCAATGCGGGGCAGCTCGCCGTTTATTCGGATATCCCGGAGGATATGAGAGAGCGGATTGAGGATGCCGTGCTTAACCGCCGTGAAGACGCGACGGAGCGCCTTCTGGAAGTGGCTGAGCAAGCTGTAGGTCAAAGTAAGTCCCGGGAGCAGGATCTCTCCTGGCGTGAAGAAGATGTGCGAACACGTCTTGCATATGCTTTGGTTAAGGGGATTTCCGACTATATCGAGGAAGATACCGAAGAAGCCCGCCAGATGGCGGATCGCCCCATTCATGTGATCGAAGGCCCCTTGATGGATGGCATGAACGAGGTTGGTGATCTTTTCGGTGCAGGTAAGATGTTCCTGCCGCAGGTGGTGAAAAGCGCCCGTGTGATGAAGCAGGCCGTGGCTTATCTATTGCCATATATCGAAGCGGAAAAAGTCGAAGGTGAAGAGAGCGGCGCAAAAGGAAAAATCCTTCTGGCAACCGTGAAAGGCGACGTGCACGATATTGGAAAGAATATCGTGGGTGTGGTTCTGCAGTGTAACAATTTCGAGGTCGTGGACCTTGGCGTTATGGTACCATATCCAGAAATTCTGGAGCGGGCCAAGGCTGAAAATGTGGACATGATCGGTCTAAGTGGTCTGATCACGCCGTCGCTGGAAGAAATGGCCATTGTCGCATCTGAAATGCAGCGCGGCGATTTTAATTTGCCGCTTCTGATCGGGGGGGCGACCACATCCAAGGTTCATACGGCGCTTAAAATTGCCCCTAATTACGAGGGCTCAACCATCTACGTGACCGATGCGTCGCGGGCCGTGGGGATTGCCTCTCGCTTGATCAGCAAGGAACAGCGCACGGATTTGATTGACGAGATTAAATCAGAATATGAAACCGTTCGGGACAATTACTATAAAAAATCCCGCAAAGATGCGCTTGCGCCGTTCGCGGAAGCAATGGCGAATGGCGCGCCGATTTCATTTGATGATTACACGCCAAAAACCCCGACTTTCATTGGGGAGCGGGTGTTTGAAGATGTGGACCTTGAGACCCTGGCACAGTATTTCGATTGGTCACCTTTCTTCCGCACGTGGGAGCTGGCAGGTCATTTTCCAAAAATTCTGGACGATGAGGTGGTTGGGGAAACCGCGACTGAGCTTTATAATGATGCGCAGGCGATGCTGAAGAAGATCATTGATGAGAAATGGCTGACCGCAAAAGCTATTGTCGGGTTCTACCCAGCTGCCCGTGATGGCGAAGATGTGGTTGTCTACACCGATGAAAGCCGAAGCACTGAGAAGCACCGGTTCCATTTCCTGCGTCAGCAAATGAAACGGGGAGAGGGACGCGCTAATAACAGCCTCGCGGACTTCATTGCACCGATTGATAGTGGTGTTCCCGATTATATCGGCACTTTTGCGGTGACCGGTGGTCTTGGGATCGAGGGCAAGCTGGAAGAGTTTGAGAAAACCCACGATGATTACAGCAGTATTTTGCTGAAAGCTTTAGCGGACCGTTTTGCGGAAGCTATGGCCGAGTATTTCCATGAGCGAACCCGAAAGGAGCTTTGGGGGTACAATGCGGATGAGACGCTTTCTAATGAAGATCTGATCCGTGAGAAATATCAGGGCATTCGTCCGGCGCCCGGTTACCCGGCCTGTCCAGACCATTCCGAAAAGCCGGGATTGTTTGAATTGATGGGGACAGCCGAGAAAATCGGGGTCACTTTGACCGATAGTTTTGCCATGTATCCGGCGTCTTCGGTTTCTGGCTACTATTTTGCTCACCCGGAAGCCCGTTACTTTGGTGTTGGGAAATTGGGCGAGGATCAGGTGAAGGATTATGCTGCCCGAAAAGGGGTGGATATGTTGCAGGCGGAACGCTGGCTTGCCTCTAACCTTGGGTATGATCGATCCCGCGGGTAACAACCCGCTGACAGAATTGTGATTCCACATCACAGATAAAATATGTGAAATTCGGGGTGTTGTTGACTGGGAGAGTGAACATGCCCCGAATTTTTAGTGTTTTTGTCGCTTTTTTCGCATTTATTGTGGCCTCAAACGTGTCTGCGTTTGAAGAAATTAATACTGGCTATTTCAACGATACGGCCCTACATGGATTTGATAGCGCGCGTTACCATACAGATGGGACCGCTGCCGAAGGATCGGGTGATTTTGTGTTGAAATATAAAGGCGCAGAATGGCGCTTTGCTGATGCCAAAAGCCGCGAGTTATTTGCTGAAAATCCAGAGAGATATGCGCCGCAATTTGGGGGATATTGTTCCAACCAGATGAGCCTTGGCAACTTGGCGGATGTGGACCCCGGGGTCTGGTTGATCCATAAAGAGAAGCTATATTTCTTTGGTCATCAGGCGGGCAAGGATCGCTGGATTTCAACAGGGATTGACGCTCGCATTAAAGACGCTGAAAAGCATTGGCTGGCATATCTGAAGAACTAATAGACGAAACTAACCTTTTTGACCGGCTGTTTTAAAAGATGCTGCTTTGATTTCAATAGCCTTTGTGAAGTGCCATCGTCATGCATTTCCTGAAAAATCCGGGCGAGTTTCGGGGCAAGGGTGCGGTGGCGCTTATGTACAAAATGATAGGTCACGACTTCATGCACCGGCTCGGAGATTTTTAATGTATCCTCCAAGTCCAGTTTTGTAACGATTTCATCGGCCAGTGTTCTGTTCATAAAAACCAGATCCAATCGGTTTTCTTTCATCATTCGAAAGGCGTTGGCGAGGTCTTTAACCTCATTCAGTTTGATCCCTTTCTCGCGCGCCAACTTCATCAATGCAAGATGACCACGGGGAACACCGGTGTTGTAGTTTTTTAAATCATCCAGCGTTTTCACCGTAATACCATCACGTAGATACATAGCGTAGTAGCGAATATGAAATAGGGGATATGGCACCGGCACCAGGGACGTTGATTGTTCAAGGGCTTCTAGCGTTCTAACAAAGCCTGCATCTTGTTGCCCTTGTTGAACCAACTGATAATTACGCAACATAGGCGCATATCTAAACTCCACTTTGTGCCCGGCGCGTGTGTATGCCTCCCTAAAGAAGTCTTCCATCTCAGGGCGCTGGCAGTTTTCAAGGTTAAGGCAGTTGAGTCCAATTATAAGTTTATTTTCAGATGGTTGTGCGGAAACGTTAAGAGTTGTGAAAAGGGCAAAGGCCGCAGATATTAGGATCGCAAGATAGGCGCGAGGGAAATGAGCGGTGAAATCACTGTGTTGTTGTCGCATGGCGTTTAACACATCCTTTTTTACTACATCTAAGGTAGTGCATATTTTTGTAGATGAAACACATTTTTTAAAAAAGTATCTGACTTGCATGGGAGACTTCCTGTCGCTAGGTTCATTGTAGTGACGTTTAATGACAGGGAAGATTAATGAAACTCATCAGCTATGAAGAGGCAGATCCAAAATTAAGCTGGTCCGAAACAGCGGATGCGCTCGAGGCAGGGCATCGTCTGGAAAAGGCAGAAATCGGCGATTTGTTGCTGGCGAAAGGTGACCGCAGTCAATTGAATCGTGCTGCCTGGATTGATGGGGTTGGGCTGGCGCTAAAATCAGTAACGATCTTCCCTGAAAATACATCTAAAGAGCCCCCACTGCCATCGGTCCAAGGGGCGATGTTTGTTTTTAATTCGGACACAGGATTTCTTGACGCGATTGTTGATGGGCCGCTTGTCACCAAATGGAAAACTGCGGGCGACAGCGTTTTGGGCGCCCGTCTTCTGGCGCGGCCAAGTTCCAAAAATTATCTCGTGGTTGGCGCGGGAACGGTGGCAAAGACATTGTTCCAAGCATATCGGGAAGTCTTTCCATCATTGGAGAAATTCACCGTCTGGAACCGCAATAAAGCCCGCGCTGAAGAACTTGCTGCTGAAATGCAAGCTGAGGGAATGCAAATTGAGGTGGCGGATGATCTGGCCTCGGCGGCGGCTGAAGCAGATATTATCTCGACCGCGACAATGGCTAAAGAGCCTGTTTTGAAAGGGGAATGGGTTCAGCCGGGCACCCATGTGGATTTGATTGGTGCGTTTCGCCCTGACATGCGGGAAGCTGATGACGATCTGATGCTGAAAGGTCGCTTGTTTGTTGATGCGCGGGAGACCACCATTGGCGAAATCGGGGAGTTGATGATCCCCATGGCCGCAGGTGTGTTTGATGAAAATCATGTTATTGCGGATTTCCGCGACCTTTGCGGTGGTGCCCCGGGTCGGGGTAGTGATCAGGAAATCACCCTGTTTAAAAATGGCGGTGGTGCCCATCTGGATTTGATGACGGCGAAAATGATCGTCGATAAATCCTAAGATAAAAAAAGCCCTCCAACCGGAGGGCTTTTTACTTTAAGGCTTGCCGTATCCACCGCCGCTTGGGGTGTGGATGACAAATATATCGCCGGGCATCATTTCGGTTTTATCCCGGCCTTCCAGTATATCTTTGCGGCCATCGCTACGCTCTACCCATTGCTGACCTACCTCTCCGTCATCGCCGCCTTTCAGACCAAAAGGATGAATGGTTCGGTGACTGGAGAGCAGGGCCGCGGTCATTTGTTCGTTGAAGCGAAGTTTCCGAATTACGCCATCCCCACCGCGATGTGTGCCAGCGCCCCCGGACCCTCGGCGGATTTCAAAATTCATCAAGGTAATCGGGAACCGCCATTCCAGAATTTCAGGATCGGTAAGGCGCGCATTTGTCATGTGGGTATGAACCGTGACGCCATCGAAATCCGGTCCTGCACCGGACCCACCGCAAATGGTTTCATAATATTGATAGGTATCATTACCAAAGGTGAAGTTATTCATTGTGCCTTGCGCGGCAGACATAACGCCAAGGGCACCGAACAGACAATCTGTCAGGCACTGGCTCGTTTCCACATTGCCGGCGACAACTGCCGCCGGATACTCGGGGGAGAGCATGGAGCCATCCGGCACAATGATATTCAGTGGTTTGAGGCACCCCGCATTCAGCGGAATATCGCTGTCCACCAAACAGCGGAATACATAAAGGACTGCCGCCGTTGTAACCGCCCGCGGGGCATTGAAATTGAGCGGGTGTTGGCCACTAGTGCCTGAGAAATCAATGGTCGCAGTTCGATCTTCCTTATTGATGGAAATTGCCACACTGATTTTGTGACCATCATCCATTTCATAAGTGAATGTCCCGTCTTTCAAGACATCAAGAACCCGGCGAACGCTTTCTTCGGCATTATCCTGAACATGCCCCATATAGGCGTGCACCACATCAATGCTGAAATGGTCAACCATATGGCGCAGTTCCTGAATGCCTTTTTCACAGGCCGCGATCTGCGCTTTCAAATCCGCGATATTCTGATGGGTATTGCGGGACGGGTAGGGGCCGGATTTTAAAAGATCCACCATCATGTCTTCGCGGAATGTGCCGCCATCCACCAGAAGAATATTGTCAATGATAACGCCTTCTTCCTCGACGGTGCGGCTATCCGGCGGCATGGAGCCGGGGGTCAGGCCGCCGATATCCGCATGATGACCGCGGCTTGCCACATAGAACAGAATATCACTGTCAGCTTCGTCAAATACGGGGGTGATGACCGTAACATCGGGAAGGTGTGTGCCGCCGTTATAAGGGGCGTTGAGCGCATAAACATCACCGGCCTTCATGGTGGCTTTATGTTTTCGAATAACTGATTTGATGCTTTCTGACATGGACCCCAGATGCACCGGCATATGCGGTGCATTGGCGATTAGATCTCCGTTCAAATCAAAAATCGCACAGGAGAAATCAAGCCGCTCCTTGATATTCACCGAATAAGCGGTTTTCTCAAGTACTGTCCCCATCTGTTCAGCCACATTCATGAACAGGTTATTGAAAACCTCTAGCATCACAGGATCAACATCGGTGCCAATGGCTTTGGCTCGGATCAGTTCTTCAACCCGCTCCAGCAGCAAATCCCCGGTTGGGAGCAGTAACGCCTGCCAACCCGGTTCAACCACATTGGTGCCTGTTTTCTCAACGATGACCGCAGGGCCGGAAATACGCTGCCCCGGCTTCATCTTGTCCCGATCGAAGAAGGCGCAGTCCCTGTATTCACCGCTCATGAAAATTGGCTGTTGGGAGAGGGCGCTGAGATCGGTGATCAAAGGATCATCTGAGATCTCCGGCATGCTGACTTTTTCAGAGGCACCAATGACCTCAACGGCGACCGCCTCAATGATCAGGTTTTTCTCAGGGCTGATGAAGCCATATCTCTGGTTATGGGCAGCTTCAAACGCTGCTTTGACGGCTTGCTGATCTCCTTCGGGAACGATCATGCTGGTGTCTGACCCTTCGTATCGAAGAT
>JAEPMY010000179.1 GCA_017643685.1 Sneathiella sp. | reverse complement strand
CTCTCTGCCAACCCATTTTGGCCATGGCCTTATTGGTAACCTTTTAACCCCGCTTCTTGCAGGTGCGGACGTCATGCTTCTCTCAGACAAAACCCCTAAAGGGTTGTCAGGGCTCGGAAGCCTCATTGACGAGCATGAGATCAACTTTCTAAGTTCAGTGCCGTCTTTTTGGAAAATGGTCCTCAGACTGTCCAAACCACCTCTAAATGAGAGCTTAAAGCGAGTCCATGTTGGTTCCGCTCCCTTATCCACAGATCTCTGGCAGGAGATTGGGAAATGGTGTGGCACGGATCAGGTGTTCAACATGTATGGCATTACTGAAACTGCCAACTGGATTGGGGGCACCTCACTTGCTGAAGGAGCTGATGAGGATGGCCTGATCGGCTCTGTATGGGGTGGGTGTGCACTCATTAAGGATCCCCAGACTGGTAAAATCAACGCGATGGGCACTGGTGAGCTCCTAATCCAATCACCGTCGCTTATGATGGGATATTACAAACAGCCAGAACTAACCGCAGAAGTTCTGCAAGACGGCTGGTTCCACACCGGGGACATTGGGCATATTAATAGAGCCGGCAAAATCCGAATTACAGGCCGCCAAAAATCCGAAATCAACAAAGCAGGAATGAAAATCCTACCAGAAGAAATTGATCTTCTGTTGGAACGACATGAAGGTGTTCAAGAGGTTTGTACCTTTGGATTGCCTGATCCAATAAGCGGTGAACGAGTTGCTGTTGCAGTCGTTAGCAAATCGACTGAATTAAATAGCAAGATGCTTTCAAGCTGGATGGAGCCCTTAATCAGAAAAGACGCGATACCTGAAAAGTGGTTTTTTGTGAGTGAAATTCCCAAAACAGACAGAGGGAAAATAAATCGAGACAATGTCCGTGCCGTTTGCCTAAAAGGCGATAAATCATAATGGCTGCACACATCCCCAAACAACGCATCCTTCATCTGAAAACCGAGAATTATGACGTCAGAACGATCACAGATGACCTAGTTACCGACGTGATGGTTGGTTGGTATGCGGATACAGAGATTATGCGCTTCATGAACGATCCTATGAACCTAAATACGTCTCAGCTCAAAGCCGCGTTTCAACGCTATGATGGTCGTAAAGATATAGCATTGCTAATCATTGACAAAAAAACCGGCGATCATATTGGCATCTTTAGAGTTCATATTGAGCCTTACCAAAGGCAAGCCAATTCGAGTGTGCTGATCGGCAATAAAGAATATTGGGGCAAACAAGTCGTCCTGGAAGTCCGTCAACATCTTATCAACCAGATGTTTAAGAGCGGTCAAATCCATAAGATTGTCGGCAATGTGAGAGGCCGAAACTTCCCAGCCCACTTCAACTATACGAAACAGGGCTTTCAAAAAGAGGGCGTTCGCCGGCAGCATTACAGAAATCGTGACGGCGAATTTGAAGATATAGTTGAATTTGGCCTTCTGCGAGAAGATTGGGAAAAACAGCAAAGTAAGCTGACCGCGGAAAACGAGACGAAAAAATGAGCATCTCCTCTCTTCAACAAGCGAAATCCATAGTCTCTGAAATTCTGGAAATCAATTCCACCCAGATTGATGATGATGCAACGATTGAAACTTTGGATAAATGGGACAGCCTTAATCACATGCGCATATTAATGCAACTGGAAGAGCAGTTCGAAACCTCGATCGATACCGAGATTGCTATGGAAATGTTCAGCATCAGCGCGATCTCAAACTGGATAGAAACCCACCGATAAGCAAGAAAAAAGCCCCCGAAGTTCGAGGGCTTTTGCACATCAATTGTTATTGGGCCGCTTTTAAGCTCGAACCCGGTCAAGGAATTTATTTACTTCCGCCTCCAGCGAGGCAACCTCACCAGACAGAGAATTAGAAACATCCTTAACCTCAGAGGCTGATTGCCCTGTTGTCTGGGCCGCCTGATTTACAGACTCAATGTTACGAGACACTTCCTGCGTACTCTGTGCTGCCTGTTGAACAGAGCGGCTAATTTCACCAGTTGCAGCCCCCTGTTCTTCAACAGCAGAGGCGATACTAGTCGCAATCTCATTAATCTGAGCGATTGTTGTCGTAATTCCGCCAATAGCACCGACGGCGCTAGAGGTTTCATCTTGAACCGCTTTAATCTGACTAGAGATTTCTTCAGTTGCACGCGCGGTTTGGGAAGCCAAGTTTTTAACTTCACTTGCGACCACGGCAAATCCTTTACCCGCATCACCGGCACGAGCTGCCTCAATGGTCGCATTAAGCGCAAGAAGATTTGTCTGACCCGCAATATCATTAATCAGGCCAACCACATCCCCAATTTTTGCCGCTGCGTCATTGAGGCT